>NZ_JAUMSQ010000349.1:0-7916 GCF_030519285.1 Mycolicibacterium arseniciresistens | reverse complement strand
GTCGAGCACGGGCGCCGCCGCCTCGAGGGCGACGTAGCCGCCGACCTCGGCCTCATGGACGGCGTGCCGGGCGGCGGCATCGATGGCTGCCAGGCTCTGCCGGGAACAGGCACCGGAATCCAGGTGCAGGCCCGCGACGGCCGGTCTGGCCGAACGCCACCGTTCGGCCAGGGTGGGCGCTGTCATCGGGTGGACAGCGACAGGCCGAAGTCACCGGCGGGATCGGTCCACCAGTGGGTCCGCTGCAATCCGGCGGCGGCGAGTTCGGCGGCGACGCCGTCGGGCCGGAACTTGCAGGACACCTCGGTGAGCATCTCCTCGCCGTCGGCGAAGTCGACGGTACGGTCCAGCGCTGCGATCCGCACGCGCTGCGGACCCGTTGCGCGCAGCCACATCTCGATGCGCTCCTCGCCGGCGTTCCAGCGCGCCACGTGCGCGAACGCCGACTGGTCGAAGTCGGCGTCCAGTTCCCGGTTGACCACCGCGAGCACGTTGCGGTTGAACCTCGCCGTGACTCCTGCGGTGTCGTCGTACGCACGCACCAGCCGGTCGACATCCTTGACCAGGTCGGTGCCCAGCAGCAGGCTGTCACCCGGCTGCAGGGTGTCGGCGAGCGCGGCGAGGAAATCGGCCCGCGGGCCTGCGGTGAGGTTGCCGATGGTGGAGCCGAGGAACGCCACCAGCCGACGCCCCACCCGCGGGATCTTGCCGAGGTGCTCCTCGAAATCGCCGCACACCGCATCGATCTCGACGCCGGGGTACTCCTGCTCGATCGCCGCACCCGCCGACCGCAGGACGCTCGGGTCGACGTCGAACGGGATGAAGCGGCGCAACGCTCCGCTGTCGCGCATGGCGTCCAACAGCATGCGGGTCTTCTCCGAGGTGCCGCTGCCCAGTTCGACGAGCGTGTCGGCTCCGGACGCCGCGACGATCGCGGCGGCCCGCTCGCGCAGGATCCCCGCCTCGGTGCGGGTTGGGTAGTACTCCGGCAGCCGGGTGATCTCGTCGAACAGCTCACTGCCGACGGAGTCGTAGAACCACTTGGGCGGCAACGACTTCGGTGTCGCAGAAAGCCCGGCGAGCACGTCGCGGCGCAGTGCGGTTGCGGCCGAGTCGGCGGCGAGGTAGGTCGCCAGCGTGAAGGTCATGCCGTTCCTTTCAGCGCGGTCACCTCTACGTGCGCGCCATCCACCCGGACCAGGTGCCGGTCCGGGATCTCCTGCCACTGCGGGTCGTCGTCGTAGGGCTCGCTGGCCAGCACCACGCCGTCGGCGCGCCGCAGCACCGACAGGGTGTCACCCCAGGTGGTGGCGACGAGCTCGGTTCCGTTGCCTGCCAGGATGTTCAGCCGGGCGGCGGGGTCGTCGGCGCCGACGGCGGCGACGGTCTCACCGAGGTTGTCCATGCCGCGCGCGAAGATCAGCGCCGCCAGCAGTGCGCTGTCGACCGTGGACTCGGCCCGCTCCGACAGCGGCAGCACGGCCCGGTCGACCAGGCCGTTGTGCGACAGTAGCCACTGCCCGTCGGTGAACGGCGCCGACGCGGACGGTTCGATCGGCATGCCGATACTGGCGGACCGGACGGCGGCGACCACGCATCGGCTGCGCAGCGCCGGGGCCACCGAGGCGAACGACGCGTCACCCCACAGCGGCGCGGCACTGCGCCAGCGCCTCACGACTCCCTCGTCGTCATGGAAGCCGACGCCCCACCCGTCGGCGTTCATCAGCCCGTGCTTCTGGCGGCGCGGCGCGTAGGACTGCACGAGCAGTCCCGACGGCGGATCACAGACCAGCGACGCCACCGAACGCGGTTCGCCCAGCCAGCCGAGGTGCCGGCACATCAGATGTCCCAGGCCAGCCGCACGCCGGCGAAGATCTGCCGCCGGATCGGGTGGTCCCAGTTGCGGAAGCTCGGCCGCAGGATGTCGGGCGCCACCGCCCACGCACCGCCGCGGAGCACCTTATAGTCGCCAGCCCCAGAGCCTTCGAAGAACGGCGCCGAGTACTGCTCGTAGAGCATCGGCGTAAACCCCGGCCAGGGCCGCAGCGGCGAGGACGTCCACTCCCAGACGTCGCCCAGCATCTGCTCGGCGCCGTAGGCCGACGCGCCCGCGGGGTAGGAGCCCACCGGTGCGGGCCGCAGCGCGTCCCCGCCCAGGTTGGCCAGGAACGGTGTGGGTTCCGATGCGCCCCACGGGAAGCGGCGGCGGCTGCCGGTGGCGGGATCCCACGCGCAGGCCTTCTCCCATTCGATCTCGGTGGGCAACCGGGCACCCGCCCACGCCGCGTAGGCCTGCGCCTCGAAGTAGGTGACGTGCTGCACCGGTTCGTCGTCGGGGATGTGCTCCACGTGGCCGAACCGGGTGCGGGTGCCGTCGGCGTTCCAGAACTGCGGGGCGACGAGGCCGGCGTCCTGCCGGTGCGCCCAGCCGCGGTCCGACCACCACTGGCGGGTGTCATATCCGCCGTCGGCGATGAACTCGCGCCATTCGCCGTTGGTGACCGGCACCCGCCCGATCCGGAACGCCGGCACGTCCACCTCGTGGGCGCCGCGTTCGTTGTCGAGCGACAGGGGTTCGGTGACGGCGTCGACGCCGAGCACGAAGGTGCCGCCGGGCACCTCGACCGACGTACCTGCGATGCCGGACCGGCCGGTGGGCAGCGCGGCGCCCGGTTCGAGCAGCGGCGGCCCGGACCGCAGGTTGAGCGCCTGCAGCATCGTCTCGTTGTGCTGATTCTCGTGGCTGACCACCAGGCCGAACGCGAACGCAGGGTCGGCGCCGTCACCCGCATCGGCGGGCAGCCGGTCGAGTGCGTCGAGTGACTTGTCGCGCACGGTCGCGCAGAAGGAGCGGGCGTCCGCCGGCGGCAGCAGCGGCAGCTCGACGCGTGCGGCCCGCGGCTGCAGGAAGGCATCGTAGAGCCGTTCGACGTCCGGTGCGAGCATGCCGGGCCGGTCAGGGTTCGCGTCTCGCAGCAGCCACAGTTCCTCCTGCCAGCCGATGTGCGCGAGGTCCCAGAGCAGCGGGCTCATCAACGGGTCGTACTGCCTGCGCAGTTCGGCGTCGTCGAGTTCGACCAGCCGCAGCGTGCGCTCCCGCGCCCGGGCCATCCCGTCCGCCAGCGCCTGTCGTGAGGTCAAGACTCACCTTTCACGAGTCGGTGCACCGCGGGTCCAACGCCCCACTCCACCACCCGGTCGGAGAAGTCGTCGGCCGGACTGCGGCCCTCTTCGACCGAACGCAGCAGCAGCGCCATCGATTCCGCCAGCTCGTCGGGCGTGCGTTCGGCGACGATCTCGACGCAGCGCAGCGCGGCGGCGTGCAGCCTGCGGTCCTCGAGACCGACCTGCGCCGCCCGATCCCACGCCGTCGCGACGGGTTCCGTGGCCTCTGCGGCGGCGTCGGCGGCGGCCGGGTCGTCGAGCAGCGTCGTCATCGCGAACACCACCGCGGGCCACAGCGCGTCCGGCACGCTGTCCAGGTAGCGGATCTCCAGCCAGCGCCGCGGCCGCACCGGCGGGAACAGTGTGGTCAGGTGGTAGTCGAGATCGGCCTCGGTGGGCCGGCGGCCGCCGAGCACCGCAAGCCCGTCGGCCCAGTCGGCGAACGGCACCCAGTTGGTGACCGGCAGCGCCTGCATGTCGGGCGGGTTGTGCACCAGCATGACCGGGGCCCGCAGCGCGTAGCGCGCCCATTCGCCCGCAGGATCGTCGTCGCCGTCGGCGCTGAGCACGGGCCCGCACCGGGCCGAGTCGAGCCGGCTCCAGACGCGCTGGCGGGCTGACTGCCACCCGGTGAACTCGCCGCCGAGCAGAGGTGAGTTGGCGGTGATGGCGACCATCGTCGGGCCCAGCGCGTGGGCGAGACGGACCCTGTCGGCCCAGCCGGCCCGCGGCCCGGCGTCGAGGTTCACCTGCACCGAGGCTGTGGACGTCATCATCGCCGCACCGGCATCGGCGGTGCCGCTGGCGGCGAAGAACTCCTCCATCGCGCGGTAACGGGCGCCGGGGTTGACCCGCTGCGGCGGCCGCAGTGGGTCGGCGCCGAGCAGCACCAGGGCCAGGCCGGCTTCGGCGAACGCCTCGGTCAGCACCGCGCGGTCGGCCGCCATCGCGGCGATCGCGGGCAGTGGCCCGTCGGTCGGCGGGCCGGAGATCTCGACCGCCCCGCCGGGTTCGACGGTGATCGCGCCACCGCCGGGCAGCACGGGCACCTGCGCGATGACGTCGGTGATCTCGTCCCACCCCGGGCGGCGCATCGGGTCGGCGCGGTCGAAGCAGTGCGCCTCGATCTCGAGCCCGACCTTGCCGACCGGCCCGTCCTGCAGACAGGTGGCGGTGATGTGGCGGGCCGCGTCGGCCGCGGAGGCGAATCCCACGGCGGGTTCGTCCGGGCGCACGGCGGACCTGATGGGCATAGTCATCTCAACCATCCCTTCGGGCCCGGGCTGGACCGCTGGCGGGCGTGCGCGGTGACCGGCTGATCGCCGCTACCCCCTATATCTTCCAGAGAGGACCGACAAAGTCGCGCGAATTCACCGTGACAGCTTGATGACAGGCGCGGCGGACTATTGCCCGAGCGTGTTCTGCATGGCGCCGGCCAGCACGTTGACGGCAGGACCACCGTTGCCGGACTGACAGACTTTCGCCTGGAGCAGAACGTTCTCCCGCTTGCGGGTGGTGGTGAAGCACCGCCGGTCCGTCCCGGCCTCCTGCTTGACCCAGTCGGCGTCGGTCGCGGTGGCGGGGCCGCCGCTGAACGTCCACACCTGGGTGGTCCCGTTGTTCAGGTGCATCGCCGTGGTCTGGCCTGCGCACCCCGCCGTGCGGTCGGTGACGCGGTGGAACGCCCGGTCGGCGGCGTCGGGGTTGGCGTAGACACCGACCGCCTGCTTGACCAGGTGGGTGGCGTCGGTGGCCGACGTCTGGGCGACCGCCCCGTTGAACGAGGCCAGGTCGGGATCGCCGTAGACCTCGGGCAGCCCGACGTCGGCCCAGTTGTTGCACACCGGGTTGTCGACGGAGAAGGTCTGCACCGGATCGGTGAACACCGACTCCCACCGCATCGGACCGCCGACGATGTTGCCCACCGAACCCTTGGCCAGCACCGCGTAGGACACCACGCCGGGATCCGACGGCCGCGCCGCCGCCGGAGGCGCCGACGCGATGAACGCCAGCCCGGCGCCCAGCACGGCCCCGACGATCGCGCGCACGGCTAGACCTTCGCCGACAGCTTGACGTCGATGTTGCCGCGGGTGGCCTTCGAGTACGGGCAGACGCCGTGCGCCTTCTGCATCAGGTCGTCGGCGGCGCTCTGCTCGAGGCCGGGCAGGTAGCCGATCAGATGGGCGGTCAGGCCGAAGCCGCCCTCGGAGTCGGAACCGAAGCCGATCTGCGCGGTGATGCCGCTGGCGTCGTCGATCTGGACCTTCTCGTTCTTCGCCACCAGGCGCAGTGCGCCGAGGAAGCAGGCGGCGTAGCCGGCCGAGAACAGCAGTTCGGGGTTGACGCCCTCGCCGCTGCCGCCCAGTTCCTTCGGCGGGCGGGTGTCCAGGTCGATCTTGCCGTCGGCGGACTTGACGTGACCGTCGCGGCCGCCGCCGCTCGCCGTGGACTCCGCCGTGTACTTGACGTCGATGCTCATGGCTCGATCATGCCAGCCCCGCCGAGCAGGGCAAGGCGCGACGGTCAGCCGCCGTTGCCCTCGAGCTTCGACCGCACGCCCTCCTCGACCTTCTTGCCCAGTTCGGCGTCGACGTTGCGCCAGTACTCGAACACCCGCGACAGCACCGGCTCCCGCACGCCATCGGTCACATGCCCGATGATGTTGTGCGCCAGCCGGTCCCGCTGGTCGTCGTCGAGCACCTCGCGGACCATGGTGCCGGCCTGGCTCCAGTCGTCGTCCTCGGCGCGCAGCGTGTAGGCCGCCCGGACCATGTCGCCGTCGGACATCCAGTGCGCCTCGGTGCCGCGGGCCGGGTCGGCGTGCGCGCCGCCCATCGAGTTCGGCACGTACACCGGGTCACTGGTGAGACGCATCCGCATCGCACCGTCCTTGGAGTAGCTGCGCACCTCGACCTTCGGTTCGTTCACCGGGATCTGCTTGTAGTTCACCCCGAGGCGGTGGCGGTGCGCGTCCGCGTAGGAGAACCCGCGGGCCAGCAGCATCTTGTCCGGGGACAGGCCGGTGCCGGGCACGATGTTGTTCGGCTCGAAGGCCGCCTGCTCGATCTGGGCGTGGTAGTCGGTGACGTTGCGGTTCAGCGTCATCCGGCCGACGTCGATCAGCGGGTAGTCGCTGTGCGGCCACACCTTGGTCAGGTCGAACGGGTTGATGCGATAGGTCTTTGCGTCCTCGAACGGCATGATCTGCATCTTCAGCGTCCAGCTCGGGAAGTCGCCCTCCTCGATCGAGTCGTAGAGGTCGCGCTGGTGGTAGTCGGCGTCCTCGCCTGCGAGCCGGTCGGCGTCCTCCTGGGTCAGGAAGTCGACGCCCTGATCGGTCTTGAAGTGGTACTTCACCCAGAACATCTCGTCGTCGGCGTTGACCCAGCTGTAGGTGTGGCTGGAGTAGCCGTTCATGTGCCGCCACGTCTTGGGGATCCCGCGGTCACCCATCAGCCACGTCACCTGGTGTGCCGACTCGGGCACGAGCGTCCAGAAGTCCCACTGCATGTGGTGGTCGCGCAGGTTGTTGGCCTGCATCCGCTTCTGGCTTCGGATGAAGTTCTGGAACTTCATCGGGTCGCGGACGAAGAACACCGGGGTGTTGTTGCCCACCATGTCGAAGTTGCCCTCGGAGGTGTAGAACTTCAGCGCGAAGCCGCGCGGGTCGCGCCAGGTGTCGGGGCTGCCCCGCTCCCCCGCGACGGTGGAGAACCTCGCGACCATCTCCGTCTTCGCGCCGGGCTGGAAAACCGCCGCCTTGGTGAACCGGCTCACGTCGTTGGTCACCTCGAAGACGCCGAATGCGCCGCCGCCCTTGGCGTGGGGCTGCCGCTCCGGGATGCGCTCCCGGTTGAAGTTCGCCATCTGCTCGATCAGGTAGTGGTCCTGCAGCAGGATCGGGCCGTCGGGTCCGACGGACAGCGAGTACTCGTCACTGGGCACCGGGTTGCCGGCGTCGTTGGTGGTGAAGTTGTTCTCGGTGGCGGTCATCGTGGTCGTTCATCTCCTCGGGGAACAGGCGGCCGTGGGGGCTGGACCGCGGACGCGCGGGCGCGTCACCTTCGGGGTGTACCCGAAACCGTGATCATGGATGCACGAAACGACGAGACGCCCCGGCGCGGGGGCGACGGGGCGTCTCGAAGGGCTGCAGAGAAAACGTCTCAGGCGGACATGTCGGCCGGTCCGGCGTCGCGGCAGTCGGCGCACACGCCCCAGAACACGACCTCGGCACGGTCGACGACGAAGCCGTCGGTGTCGGCGGGCGCGAGGCAGGGCGCCGCGCCGACCACGCACTCCACGTCGGCGATGCGTCCACACGAGCGGCAGACCAGGTGGTGATGGTTGTCGCCGGTGCGGGTCTCGTAGCGGGCCGAGGGGCCGGCCGGCTCGAGCCGGCGCACCAGCCCGGCTTCGGTGCACGCCCGCAGCACGTCGTACACGGCCTGGGTGGACACCGAGCCGAGCCGGCGCCGGACCTCTCCGGCGACCTCGTCGGCGGTCGAGTGCGGTGTGGCGACCAGCGCGTCGAGCACCGCGATCCGCGGGGCCGTGACGCGCATGCCGGCAGCCCGCAGCAGAGCGCGGGAGTCGGCGTCGTGCATCGTGGTCACACCATCGAGTATGCCCTCAATCTGGATCGAGTCAAGATTAGGTGCGTCACGGCCGAGCCGGGGCGGTGGTCGTCGGCGCATCGGGGGCAGCCGGCCGCTGCGGCCCGAAGCCGGGACCGCCGGGACCGAAGGGGCCGC
>NZ_JAUMSQ010000348.1:0-404 GCF_030519285.1 Mycolicibacterium arseniciresistens | reverse complement strand
GCCGTCGTTGCCGGTGATGAACAGGTCGATGCTGTTGGGCGACTTCGCGATCGCGGTGACCGGTGCGCCCTTGGGGAAGACTCCGCCGATGCTGCGCCAGGTGTTGTTCAGTCCTGACCAGTCGGCGCCCTGGTACCACCAGGAGGTGTAGACACGGCCGTCGTTGCCGGTGATGAACAGGTCGATGCTGTTGGGCGACGTCGCGATCGCGGTGACCGGTGCGCCCTTGGGGAAGACTCCGCCGATGCTGCGCCAGGTGTTGGTCAGTCCTGACCAGTCGGCGCCCTGGTACCACCAGGAGGTGTAGACACGGCCGTCGTTGCCGGTGATGAACAGGTCGATGCTGTTGGGCGACTTTGCGATCGCGGTGACCGGGGCGCCCTTGGGGAAGACTCCGCCGATGT
>NZ_JAUMSQ010000347.1:0-7533 GCF_030519285.1 Mycolicibacterium arseniciresistens | reverse complement strand
GATGCTGTTGGGCGACTTTGCGATCGCGGTGACCGGGGCGCCCTTGGGGAAGACTCCGCCGATGTTGCGCCAGGTGTTGTTCAGTCCTGACCAGTCAGCGCCCTGGTACCACCATGAGGTGTAGACGCGGCCGTCGTTGCCGACGACGAACAAGTCGAGGTTCCCGGCGCTGCGTGAGGTGACCGAGATCGGCGCACCGGCGGGGAAGAACCCACCGATGGAACGCCAGCGGTCCCCGATACCTGACCAGTCCGGGTACATCGCATGCACTGCGTTGATGTCGCCCTGCGACAATGCCGTTCGCTGCCCCATCGTGACGCCCGCAGGCAGCGCGACTCTCGGGACGATCGTGTCCTGGCCGCTGGTGCTGAACGCGGTCCGCGAATAATGCATGATCGACCCGAAGTCGTAGGTGCCGAGGTCGTCTCCGAGCTCGATCTGTTGATCGAAGTTGTGCCGGTTGTCGACCGGTACGGTGTCGAGCCGGATCTCGACGAACCTGTTGCGATCCTCGCGGCTCTGCTCATGCCAGAGTCCCACCGCGTGACCCATCTCGTGGATGACCGTGCCGGTCGGCGCGGTGGCGGTCAACTCGATGTCCTGACGGCCGGTCCGTTGCCGTCCGACGGGCGACCGGCTCGCGGTGCTCGGTACGAAGCGGACGAAGTCTGCCTGGCCGTTGCGCGGCACGAACCGGATCCTGGTGCGGTCGGCCCAGTGTGCGACGGCGTCGGTCACGCGTTGCTGATTCGGCAGCGTCGGGTCCACCTCGAAGGGGACGACGCCGTTAGGCCAGCGGAACTCATTGCCGGTGCGGCCGATTCCCTCGAGTCCCGCTCGGCTCCGGACCTCCTCCACAGTGCCGAGGACGATGTCGCCCTCGAAGACCGCCACCCCGTCAACGTCGGCGTAGCGCACTTCGCGTTCGCCCCCGTCGAACGTTCCGACGATCGCTGTCCCGGCTTCAGGACCGGTCCGGTACTCACCCGTGGCCTCGTCGTCGTGAAGTTCGGTCTGCTTGATGTCCTCGACGGTCATCGTGTTCCCCTTGGTTGTTCAGCCTTCGCGGTCGGAGACGTCGGTTGGTGACGTAGACGCCGCTCTTGGCGAGAACTCTGTGGCTGCGGGGAAGCGATGACACGAGTAGTGCGCTACGTCAATACGCAGCCGGCCAAGGGCCGCAACGGTGCTCACCGCCCTGAGGGGATGAATCCGGACGTCGCCAGACGATCAACCAGGAGGACAGGTCACTTCCACCATGTCTTCGGGTTCCCAGGAGGAGAAAATCATGAGCTTGGTCGACACATCACGCCCTGCCGCGACGGGGTATGACGAATTGGTTCCCTCGCGCTACGCGCTGAAGGTCGGCGACATCGACGTGCTGGTGATCAGCGACGGGGTGCTGCCGATCACCGCCGTGACGATGGCCACCAACGCTGCCCCTGCCGACCTGTCGGCCTGGCTCGAGGACATGTACCTGCCGCCGGAGGTGCTCGACTGGCCGCTGAACGTGGCCGTGGTGCGCAGCGGAGGCAAGACCATCCTCATCGACTCGGGACTCGGGACGGAGTTCCCTGACTTCCCGCGGGCCGGGCAATTGGCCTTGCGACTCGTCGCCGCCGGGATCGATCCCGCCTCCGTGACCGACGTGGTGCTCACCCACCTGCACATGGATCACATCGGCGGACTGCTCGTCGACGGGCTCAGAAATCAACTGCGGCCAGATCTTCGGGTCCACCTGGCGGCGGCAGAGGCCGAATTCTGGGAGGCGCCCGACTTCTCCCGCACCGTCATGCCTGCCCCCATTCCGGACGTGCTTCGGCGGACCGCCGCGCAGTTCCTCGACGTCTACCGCGGCCAGTTGCGGCCGTTCGAGACCGAGTACGAGGTGGCACCCGGCGTGCTGCTCCGCCGCACCGGCGGTCACACCCCGGGACACAGCATCGTCCGCCTCGAATCTGGCGGCGAGGCACTCACTTTCGCCGGCGACGCGGTGTTCCAGCCAGGGTTCGACAAACCCGACTGGCAGAACGGCTTCGAACACGACCCCGAGGAGTCGACACGGGTCCGGATCAAACTGCTGCGCGAGCTGGCGGCGAGCGGCGAGGCGCTGGTGGCCACCCACCTGCCGTTTCCGTCGGTCTGCCACGTGGCGGTCGCCGGCGACGGCTTCCGGATGGTGCCCGCTGTGTGGGATTACTGACGAGCCGGGATCACTGACTGGTCACTTCGGGTCCGTGTCCGGCTCGTCGAGGGTGTCGAGGTAGCGGCCGGCGAGATCGCCGAGTTCGACGATGCCCTCGGCGATCTGCCGGGCGAGTCGGGTCGGGTCGTCGCCGATCCGGCCACGCAGATTGCCGGTGCGCCAGAGCGTGGACAGTCCGTGCGACATCGACCATCCCGCGACGACGACACCTGTCACGTCGCGGGTGGGCGGCGCCGCCACGCTCGTCCTGGCGCTGTCGTAGAGAAGGGCGAAGGCCGCGTCGCGGGCCGCGACGAGCTGTGGATCGTCCTCGCCGTACAGGTCCGGGCGGAACATCACCTCGTAATGCCCGGGATGCGTCAGGGCGAACATGACGTAGGCTGTGCCGCCCTTGAGGAATGCGTCCGGCCCCGTCGCGGCAGGCCCGATCGCGGCGGCCGCCTGGCGGAACCCCTCGGTGGCGATCGCGGTGAACAGGCCGGCCTTGTCGCCGAACTGGTAGGCCAGGGCCGCGTGCGTCACGCCGGCGCGGCGTGCGATCTCACGCATGCTCACTCCGGCGGCTCCAACCCGTTCCACCTCCGCGACCGCAGCCTCGATCGCTGCTTCGCGGAGGTGGCCGTGGTGATACGACCGGGCACTGCCGGACATGGCGCGAGCCTAGCGCACGATCTGACCATTGATAAGTTCGATCATCCGGGGCAGACTATCCATTGGTAAGTTTCCTCGAAGGCGGGACGTTCGATGCGGATCTTCGACGTGGTGATCGTGGGTGCGCGGTGCGCGGGCTCCCCGCTGGCGGTGACGCTCGCGCGCCGGGGATTCACCGTGTGCGTGGTGGACAAGGCGCGGTTTCCCTCCGAGACGCCGTCCACTCACGTCATCCAGCCCTGTGGGACGGCTGTGCTCGAGCGCATCGGTGCCCTTGATGCGGTGCTGGCGGCCGGTGCGGTGCCGATCGACCGTTTCACCCTCGTCAACGAGGACGTGCGCGTCGACGGGCGGCTCGATCCCGCGGTGTTTCCCCGGCCGGGACTGTGCGTGCGCAGGTTGACACTCGACGCGCTCCTGGTCGATTCGGCAGTCGCAGCGGGTGCAGACGTGCGCACCGGGGTGAAGATGACCGGGGTGCTCACCGAAGGTGAGCGGACGGTCGGTGTCGAGACCGACCGCGGGCACATCAGGGCGCACCTGGTGGTCGGCGCCGACGGCCGGCAGTCCGGCGTGGCCGCGAACGTCGGCGCTCAGGAGTACCTGACCACCCCGCCGGGCCGGATGCCGGCGTGGGCCTACTTCGAGGGAGTCGCCAGCCGGGAGGGCCGCCTGCGACTCGCACGCCTCGGCGAACGCGGATACCTGGCCTGCCCCACCGATGCCGGCCTGTACATGGTCACCATCGCCACGGGCGCCGCGGTGCGCGCGAACCGCGATGCGGCGTTCGACGCCGGTATCGCCGGCTGGCCCGAACTCGCCGAGTTGCTCACCGGCGCACAGCGAGTAGGCCCGATCCGGGTGATGACGAAGTGGCACGGGTACTTTCGTCAGACCGCGGGGCCCGGCTGGGTCTTGGTCGGCGACGCCGGGCACTTCAAGGACTTCACGCCGGCGCAGGGCATCGCCGATGCGCTGCGACAGGCAGAGCGTCTCGCCGATGTGCTGCCCGCCGACCTCGCCGACGGCCGGGCCGTCGACGAGGCGACCCGGCGATGGTGGCGCTGGCGAGACCGCGACGCCCAAGCGATGTACTGGTTCGCCACGGACATGGGAGCGCCGGGTCCGCCGACTCCACTCGTCACGGAGATGCTGCGCGACATCGCCGGGGATCCCGTCGCGACGCAGACGCTGCTGCGCGTGCTCAACCACGAAGTCGGCCCGCAACGGCTGATGACCCCGAGACGGCTCAGCGGCGCCGCCACCCGGGCGCTTCGCCGTCGCCCCGGCGCAACGGGTGCAGAGATGGCGACCACCCTGACCGACCGGCTCCGTCGCGCACACCGGAGCCGGCGAACACCGCCGGGCATGGCCGGCGGCTGATGTGGTTCGCGCTCAACCGTTTCGGTGCCGAACCATCGGCGCGAGGACGTTTGCGCCACTTTCAGAAGAGGTCCGGGGTCTCTGGTGGCACGTCATCGAGAAAAGCCGTGATCATCGGCACCAGAAGCTCTGAGGCCCCCGAGATCCCGATGTGCGACATCGCCGGCAGCACCACCAGTCGAGCGGCCGGAACGTCCGTCAGCACCCCCGTTGCCGCCGCCTGCGCGTCGCCTCCCCCGCGCAGCGCGAACATCGCCAGCGCGTGTTCGAGCGTCACCCCGTCCGCGTCGCCGACGATGACCATCGTGTTGGCCGAGATCGACCGCATCGCATCGTCGCTGATGTCCTGGTCGTCGATGTTCAGGGTCTTCATCTTCTCGACATAGGCGTCGAACGCCCCGGCGTCCGGGGTGTGTTCGTTGAACGCCGCCTCGACCGGCGTGCCGGCGAACACATCTGCTGTGAGACCACCGAGGGCCTCGAACACCGACGGGTACCAACCGTCCTTCCGGAACGTCGCCGACATCGACACCAACTTGCCGACCAGGGTGCCGTGCCGGATCGCCAGCTGCAGTGCGACCCCACCGCCCTGCGAGTAACCCATCACATCCGCACGGGCCACACCCAGGGCGCGCAACAGCGCAGCGGCGTCGTCGGCGAACTGCTCGTAGGACATCGCCCGCGGGGTGTCCGGGGTGCGGCCGTGCCCCTGTTGATCGAACACGATCACCGCGCGGTCGGCTGCGAATGCCTCTGCCCACACCCTCATGGATTCGGTGGCCATGAACGCACCGGGAATCAGCAACAACGGCGGCGTCGACGCGCCGAGGTCGCCGTACACCTCGTGGTACAGGTTCAGCCCGTTGATCGCCAGGTGACCGCCGCGCGGGTGCTCGTTTCCCATCAGATCTCAGCTTCCTTCGTCGGTTCTTCTCGGTGCAGACCCGCTCGACGGCAGTAACTCATCGTGGATACTCCTCGCATGCCGATGTACGTGCGACACACCCGTGCGGTGCAGATGGGCGACCTGGCTCCCCATGTCCGCGACAAGCTCACCGCCCACGCCGAGGCGAACCAACTCGACGTGACCGATGTGCGAATGTGGCTCACCCACAGCGAGAATCCACCGGCTGACAAGGGCTTCGGAAAGCTGATGCGGCGCCGGGCGAACTCCGCTGATCCCGACGCCGAGCACGACACCGTCGCCATACTGCACCCGACACACGTCCTCGTCGCGATCGACGGCGCCAGGCGCGGGACCTCGGTCCTCTCGCTGCCCCTGACCCAGGCATCGATCGCGGCCGGCACCGGCCTGGGCGCCGAACTGGGCCGGCTGGCCGGTGAGACCGCCGGTTTCACGATCACGGGATTCGCCGGCGGCGAGCGGCCCGGTAGCTTCTACGTCGGACTGGGTACCGAACCCGCTGCGGCGGAATGCTTCACGGCGATCGAGTCGGCGATCGTCGCGGCCAAGAACCCGACCGCAAGATGAGCCCCGACACCGACGACTGACCGAGGCGACCGCCTCGCCGAGCGACCGCCGCCGACCGCCGCTAGGGTGTGCGAATCGTCGCCACGGTCAAGAAGGTGTGCCGTTACCCATTGCGATGACGAATCCGTCGACGAAAGCGGTGCGTGATGTCCCTGTGGCCCGGCAAGAAGTCAACAGGGCAACCCGATGCCCCGCCGGCCTTCAAGCGTGACGTCGGTGCCGACCTCGAGATCGACGTCACCGCCGCGACCACCCTCGAGTTCCAGATCACGCTCGCACCGCAACCCGGAGCGCAGGTCACCGAATCGCTCGAGTTCCGCTGCAAGGGCCGCGCGGTGGAGGCCGAGGAGCTCATCGGCGAGCACGGCACACGCATCCATCGCTTCGACGCTCCCGAAGGAACCGTCACCGCGTCCTATCGGGCCACGATCCTCGGTCGCACCGATCCGGCGGAGGTCCGGGACATCGACATGTCGACCTATCTGCGGCCCAGCCGCTACGCCGAGGCCGACAAGTTCTTCGGGTTCGCCGCCACCGAGTTCGGGGAGTACGCCGACTCGGCGACCCTGCTGGAGAAGGTCTCGTCGTGGGTGGGAACCCGGCTCATGTACGTGCCGGGGTCCAGCGACCCCATCGACGGAGCCGCTGACACCTTGCTCGCCGGCTCCGGGGTGTGCCGCGACTACGCCCATCTGGTGATCGCGCTGCTGCGTGCGGTCAACGTTCCGGCGAGGATGGTCGCCGTCTACGCGCCGGGTTGTGACCCGATGGATTTCCACGCGGTCGCGGAGGCATTCGTCGACGGCGTCTGGCGCGTGGTCGACCCCACCTGCCTGGCGCCGCGTCAGTCCATGGTGCGCATCGCCACCGGGCGCGACGCCGCCGACACCGCGTTCCTGGACAATCACAAGGGGTCGATCAATCTGCGGTACATGGAGATTCGTGCCGTGGTCGACGGAGACCTGCCGCGCGATTCCGTGCACGACCTCGCTGTGCTGAACTGAGGACCGCCGCCCGGCTTCTGCGGATATGTCACAAAACGCCCGCCGCCGGCATCTAGAGGTCGTCCAGCGCCACACCCAGGAGGACGACATGGATGCACGGTTCGATCTGTTCGGCAACGCGTTCGCCACGAAATTCGCCAAACGATTCACCACCGTTGCGAGGGTCATCGAGGAATCGACGCTGCCGGCCACCACGAAGGAATTGGTGAGCCTGCGGGCGAGCCAGATCAACGGCTGCGCCTTCTGCACCGACATGCACACCAAGGAGGCGACGGCCGCCGGTGAGACCGCGCATCGGCTGCACATGGTGGCCGCGTGGCGGGAGGCCACCGTCTTCACCGAAGCCGAGAGAGCAGCGCTGGCGCTGGCCGAGGAGGGCACCCGGCTCGCCGACGCGCACACCGGCGTGTCCGACGACACGTGGGACCAGGTCCGCAAGCACTACGACGACGACCAGGTGGCGGCCCTCATCTGCCTGGTCGCCCTCACCAACGCCGCCAACCGGATGAACGTCATCGTGCGCAATCCCGGTGGGACCTACGAGGCAGGCATGCTCGCGCGCATGTCCGGCTGAAGCGGACCGGGCCTTCGGCCGACGACCGCTGCGTCGGCGGTAGCGTGGCGGATCGTGAACTCTCCTCGCCTGTCCTCGTCCGTCGCGCTCGCAGCGTGCGCCGCATCGGTCATGATCGGCCTCACCGCGTGCGGGTCCGACACGAGCACCGCGTCGACGAGCTCGTCGTCGTCGCGCACACCGGTCGAATTCTTCCCGCCGTCGCCGGCGGCGCCGGCGACCC
>NZ_JAUMSQ010000346.1:0-5869 GCF_030519285.1 Mycolicibacterium arseniciresistens | reverse complement strand
CCCGACCGGGACGCACCGCGCGAGGTGTCCACGCTGAGCACGCGGCCGTTCTCCCCCACCGCGGCGGCCAGCTCGGCGGCGAACACGCCCGCGCCGCCGTAGAGATCCCACGCCGTCATGCCCGGCTGCAGTGCGGCCCATTCGCCGATCAGCGCGCTGTAGTGCCGCGCGGCGTCCCGGTGGGACTGCCAGAACGCGGTGACCGGCACCCGCCACTCCCGGTCGCCGACGCGTTGCACCGCCTCGTAGCCGCCCTCCACCACCTCGGTGGCCGACCGGCCGCCGGTGCGCGGTCCGGACTGCACGACGTGGCGGGTGCCATCGTCGTCGACCGCGACGTGCACGTGCGCCCCGGGCGGCCAGGCGCGGTCACCGAGGCCGTCGAGCATGCCGGGCGGCAGCTGCGCACAGTTCAGGTGTTCGACCACGACCGAGCTGTGATAGCGGTGAAAGCCCACCCGGCCCTCCGGCGAGGTGTCCAGCCGTACCCGGGTGCGCCACCCGGTGGCGGCCGGCGTGCCGACCGGCTCGGCGACCGGTTCGGTTCCCGCGCCGTCCTCGCCCCAGGTGTATCCGCCCAACCGGGCCAGCTGGTTGGCGACCACGGCGCCCTTCAGCCGGCGGGCCGCGTCCGGTTCGGCGAAGGCGAGGTCGCAGCACCCGGCGCCGTCGACCCCGGCGATCGGGCACAGCGATGCGATCCGGTCGGCTGACGGCTCGATCACCTCGACGACGTCTGCGTGCCAATAGGATTCGCGACTGCTGACCACCCGGACCCGGACCGTCTCGCCCGGCAGGGCGTAGCGCACGAACACCACGCGGCCGTCATGACGCGCGACGCAGCTGCCGCCGTTGGCGGCGGGCCCGGCGGTGAGGACGAGTTCGCCGGGGTCCACCGGCGCGGCGGCGCTCACTCCAGGAAGCCCCTCCGGGCGTCACCGGGGGCCGACTGCGGCGCCAGCGTCTTCAGCCGCTCCGAGGAGCTCAGCTGCCATGGCACCGACGTCACCATCACGTTCGGCTCGAACAGCAGCCTGCCCTTCAGCCGCAGGGCGCTCTGGTTGTGCAGCACCTGCTCCCACCAGTGCCCCACGACGTACTCGGGGATGAAGACGGTGACCACGGTGCGGGGCGACTCCTTGGTGACCCGTTTGACGTAGTCGAGCACCGGACGGGTGATCTCCCGGTAGGGCGAGGCGATCACCTTGAGCGGGACGTTGATGTCGCTGTCCTCCCACTTGTGCACCAGCGCACGGGTTTCGCCGTCGTCCACGCTGACGGTGATGGCCTCCAGCTGGTCGGGACGGGTGGCCCGCGCGTAGGCCAGCGCCCGCAGCGTCGGCAGGTGCATCTTCGACACCAGCACGATCGCGTGATTGCGGCTGGGCAGCACGATGTCGCCCTCCTCGGCCTCCTGCTCCTCGAGCTCGCGCGCCACCGTGTCGTAGTGCTTGCGGATCAACTTCATCAGCACGAACAGGATCACCATCGCCAGGATCGCGATCCACGCACCGACCAGGAACTTCGTCACCACCACGATGACCAGCACGGTGCCCGTCGCGGTCAGGCCGATGCCGTTGATCACCCGGCTGCGCATCATCTTGCGCCGCACCAGCGGATCGGTCTCGGTGCGCAGCAGCCGCGTCCAGTGCCGCACCATCCCGATCTGGCTGAGCGTGAACGACACGAACACCCCGACGATGTACAGCTGGATCAGCGCGGTCACCTGGGCCTGGAACGCGACCACGAACGCTATCGCGGCCAACGCCAGGAACAGGATGCCGTTGGAGAACGCCAGCCGGTCGCCGCGGGTGTGCAGCTGGCGTGGCAGGAAACGGTCCTGAGCCAGGATCGACCCGAGCACGGGGAAGCCGTTGAACGCGGTGTTGGCGGCAAGCACCAGGATGAGCGCGGTGACCAGAGCGATCAGGAACAGCCCGATCGGGAAGTCGTGGAACACCGCGTCGGCGAGCTGGGCGATCAGCGTCTTCTGCTGATAGTCCGCCGGGGCGCCGCCGAGCTGTTCGAGCGGCCGCTCGGCCATCTGCACGCCGGTCTCCTTGGCCAGCATGATGATGCCCATGAACAGCGTGACGGAGACGACGCCCAGCAGCAGCAGCGTCGTGGCAGCGTTGCGGGACTTGGGTTTCCGGAACGCCGGAACACCGTTGCTGATCGCCTCCACACCGGTCAGCGCCGCCGACCCCGAGGAGAAGGCGCGCGCAACCAGGAACACCAGCGCGAAACCAAGGATGTCGCCGTGTTCGGAGTGCATCTCGAAGTCCGCCGACTCGGCGCGCAGCGGTTCGCCGAACAGGTGGATCTGCACGAACCCCCAGACCAGCATGATGGCCATGCCGACCATGAAGGCGTAGGTGGGGATCGCGAAGGCGGTGCCGGATTCCCGGATGCCGCGCAGGTTGAGCGAGGCGAGGATGAGGATCGCCGCGACGGCGAACCACACCTTGTGCTGACCGATGAACGGCACGGCCGACCCGATGTTGCTCATCGCCGACGACATCGACACCGCGACGGTCAGCACGTAGTCGACGAGCAGGGCGCTGGCGACGGTCAGGCCGGCGGTCGGGCCGAGATTCGTGGTCACCACCTCGTAGTCGCCACCGCCCGACGGGTAGGCGTGCACGTTCTGCCGGTAGCTCGCGATCACGATCAGCATCACGCCCGCGACGGCCAGGCCGATCCACGGCGCCATCGAGTAGGCGGTCAGGCCGGCGACCGACAGCACCAGGAAGATCTCCTCCGGCGCGTACGCCGTGGACGACAGCGCATCGGAGGCGAAGACCGGCAGCGCGATCCGCTTCGGCAGCAGCGTGTGCGACAGCCGGTCACTGCGGAACGGGCGGCCCAGCACGAGCCGACGCGCCGCGGTCGAAAGCTTGGACACGAGGTCCAAGGGTAAGCGCAGTCTCGATTGGCGGTAGCGTTCGACGTGCGCGGAGTCGAAGTCCGTTTTCTCCGCCGACGTGCTGGGTGAAAGGGACCGTCAGGTGCGTGTAGTGGTGATGGGGTGCGGCCGGGTCGGCGCGTCGTTGTCGGACAGCCTGTCGCGGATCGGCCATGACGTCGCCGTCATCGACCGCGACGGCACCGCCTTCCACCGGCTGAGCCCGGAGTTCCCCGGCGAGCGGGTGCTGGGCATGGGCTTCGACCGCGAGGTGCTGCTGCGCGCGGGCATCGAGGACGCGGGCGCGTTCGCCGCGGTGTCCTCGGGCGACAACTCGAACATCATCTCGGCGCGGGTGGCCCGCGAGACGTTCGGCGTCGAGCGGGTCGTCGCGCGGATCTACGACGCCAAGCGTGCCGCGGTGTACGAGCGACTGGGCATCCCGACGGTGGCGACCGTGCCGTGGACCACCGACCGGTTGCTCAACGTGCTGACCCGGGAGACCGAGACCACCAAGTGGCGTGACCCGTCGGGCAACGTCGGAGTCGCCGAACTCCCGTTGCACGAGGACTGGGTCGGCCGCCGGGTGACCGACCTGGAAGCCGCCACCGCGGGGCGGGTGGCGTTCCTGATCCGGTTCGGCAGCGGCCTGCTGCCCGACCCGAAGACCGTCATCCAGGCCGGCGACCAGGTGTACATCGCCGCGGTGGCCGGGCACATCGCCGAGGCGCTGGCCATCTCGGCGCTGCCGCCGAGCGAGGACAGCGAGGCACGATGAAGGTCGCGATTGCCGGCGCCGGCGCCGTCGGCCGCTCGATCGCCCGCGAGCTGCTCGAGAGCAATCACGAGGTGACGCTGCTCGAACGCAATCCCGACCACGTCGACGTCGACGCCATCCCCGCCGCGCACTGGCGGCTCGGCGACGCCTGCGAGCTCAGCGAGCTCGAGTCGGTGCGCCTCGAGGAGTTCGACGTGGTGATCGCGGCGACGGGCGACGACAAGGTCAACGTCGTGGTCAGCCTGCTCGCCAAGACGGAGTTCGCGGTGCAGCGGGTTGTCGCCCGGGTCAACGATCCGCGCAACGAGTGGCTGTTCGACGAGAACTGGGGGGTCGACGTGGCGGTGTCGACGCCCCGCATGCTGGCCTCGCTGGTCGAGGAGGCCGTGGCGGTCGGTGACCTGGTGCGGCTGATGGAGTTCCGCAAGGGCCAGGCCAACCTGGTGGAGATCACGCTGCCCGACGACACCCCGTGGGGCGGCAAACCGGTCAAGCGCCTGGAACTGCCGCGCAACGCCACGCTGGTGACGATTCTCCGCGGGGCACGGGTGATCGTGCCGGAGCCCGACGAGCCGCTCGAGGGCGGTGACGAGCTGCTGTTCGTCGCGGTCGCCGAGGTCGAGGACGAGCTGCGCGACGTGCTGCTCAACCGCCCCAAGTGAGCGCCGCTCAGCGGTAGGCGGGCGGCGGCGTCACGCGGTCGTGGCAGTTCGCCGCGGCCTGCGGGGTGATCCGGTCGAGGTCGACGCGATCGTTGCGGATGCCCACCGCCGACACCGCGCCCGCCACCACGAACAGCCCGGCGATCACCAGCGCGCCCTGCCGGAATCCGTCGAAATCCATTGTGCCGCCGATGATCACGCCGGTGAATGCGATGGCGATCAAACCCGAGACCCGCGACACCGCGTTGTTGACCGCCGAGCCGACGCCACTCTGGGCGGGATCGACCGCGGCCAGCACGGCCGACGTCAGCGGCGACACGGTGATCGACAGTCCGAGGCCGAAGGCCACCAGGCCGGGCAGCATCTGGGTCCAGAAGTCGAACGGCTGGTGGGCGGTGGCCATCAGCACGGCCCCCGCGGCGGCCACCATCGGGCCGATCGCCATGTACAGCCGCGGGCCGTGCCGTCCTGCGAGCGCGCCGAACCGGCGGGCCAGCAGGAACGACAGCAGCGGCATCGGCAGCGTGGCCAGCCCCGCCGCGGTGGCCGACAGCCCGGCCGCCTCCTGCAGGAACAGCGCGACGATGAGCGTGGTGAGCGACACGGCCGCGTAGAGGAAGACCGTCGCGAGGTTGCCGACGGCGAAATTCCGCGCGGCGAAGATCCCCAGCGGCATCATCGGGTGCGGCGTGCGGCGCTCCCACCACGGGAAGGCCAGCAGACAGACCACGCCGACCGCCAGGCTCCCCCACACCGCCGGATGGGACAGACCGAGGCGCTGCTGCTCGATCAGGGCGAAGACCGTGCCGGTCAACCCGACCGCGGTCAGCACCGCGCCCACCACGTCGACGGACGCCGACCGGTCGGCGGTGGACACCTCGGCGGGCAGCCGGGCGGTCAGGTAGAGCGTGATGGCCAGCGGGATCACATTGACCCCGAAGATCCACCGCCAGCTCAGCGCGTCGACCAGCACGCCGCCCAGCAGCGGGCCGACGACGAAGGCGGTGCCGGTCCACGCCGTCCAGGTGCCGATGGCGCGGGCCTGAGCGGCGCCGCTGAACCGGGCGTTGATCATGGCCAGCGAACTGGGCACCAGGAAGGCCGCGCCGACGCCCTGCAGGCAACGGGCCGCCACCAGCAGCCAGCCGCTCGCCGCCAGCGCGCACAGCAGCGACGCGGCCGCGAAGACGACCAGGCCCCACCGCAGCACCGCGAGCCGGCCGAACTGGTCGGACACGGCGCCCGCGACCAGGATGAGCGCACCGAGCGCCAGCAGGTACCCGTCGACCACCCACTGCTCGAGGGCGAGCCCGCCCGCCGAGCCAGGTGCGAGGTCTGCGCGGATCGCAGGCAGGGCGAGGTTGACCACCGAGCCGTCGAGGAACGCCACGAACGACGCCAGCACCGCCACCGCGATCAGCGACCGGTCGGACCCCGTCGTGGTGGCCATGGCGTGCCCGCCGGCCGGTCAGTCGGTCCGGGCGTCTGCGGTGTCGGCGTCGTCGACGGACCCGCGGGGGTCCG
>NZ_JAUMSQ010000345.1:0-2110 GCF_030519285.1 Mycolicibacterium arseniciresistens | reverse complement strand
CGTCGTGGTGGCCATGGCGTGCCCGCCGGCCGGTCAGTCGGTCCGGGCGTCTGCGGTGTCGGCGTCGTCGACGGACCCGCGGGGGTCCGGGGCGTCGCGCACGCCGTGCTCGGCGTGCAGGGCGCGCTGAGCCGCCCGGATGGCGAGGTAGGTGACGAGTGCGGCGACGGCCGTCAGTGGCCAGCCCATGGCGATGCGGGCGAAGCCCAGCCAGCCGGTCTCGTCGGACTCGTACAGGTGTTCCTGCACGACGAAGCGCGCGGCGAACACCAGCACCCAGAACAGGGTGGCGACGTCGAACGCCCGCACCGCCTTGCGAACGTCACGCCAGCCGCGGTCGTGGCCGTTGACCCAACCCCAGATATATCCGACGACGGGCCGGCGGATGATCACCGAGAGGCCGAACACCGACGCCCAGAACAGCGACATCCAGATGCCCAGCAGGAAATAGCCCTTGGATTCGCCCATCAGGTAGGCGATCAATGCGCAGAACGCGACGCCGAAGAAACCGGAGATCGCGGGTTGGGTGGTCTCGCGCCGCACCAGGCGCCAGATCAGGATCACGGTGGCCACGCCGAGCGCCGCGCAGATCGCGGGCACCAGGCCGGCGGCCGAGGACACCGGCACGAACACCACGACGGGCAGCGACGAGTAGATCAGGCCGCTGATGCCGCCCATCTGCGCGAGCAGCACCTGCGCACTCGTGGGCTTGCCCGGCGCGTCTCCGGGCGGGGTCAACTCCGGATCTCCCTGCTCACTTCTGGATTTCGTAGTGCGGGTTGTACAGCGCCTTGACGCCGTTCTCCAGCTTGCCGATGCGGCCGTGCACCCGCAGGGTGCGGCCGGACTCGATGCCGGGTATGCGGCGCTGGCCGAGCCAGACCAGCATCACCGAGTCGGTGCCGTCGAACAGTTCCGCGCGGACGCCGCCCGCACAGTTCTTCGAGTTGGCCTCGACGCTGCGCAGCGTGCCCACCATCGTCACTTCCTGACCGCGCTGACAGTCGATCACCTTCTGCGCACCGGTGCCGGCAGCCTCATCGGAGAGCTCCTCGACGTCGAGTTGCTCGGGGTCCTCCGTCAGCCGTCGGGTGAGCCGGCGCAAATACCCTTCGGCGGTGGCCATGGTCTCTCCTGACTAATGCAGATCCACTCTGGGTCTACCCAATCCAACGCCACGGTAGACCCCTGCGTTCCCTTTTGCCATGTGGGGTGCACAGCGCCACGCCGACGTTGCGACACGCGGTGTGAGCCGGTGCGCGACGTGCTTGACGCACCCGGCACGATCGTGGAATGGCGGTCGATCTGCGCGGGGTGACTACGGTGCTGCTGGCGGGCACCGGATCCGACGACGACTACGTCTACCGGGCGTTCTCCGCAGCTCTGCACGGCGTCGGCGCGGTCGTGGTGACGCCGCCACCTCGACCGGATCGGCTCGTCGACGGCTACCGCGAGGCACTGGACGACGCAGCGTGCGAGGGCCCGATCGCGGTCGGCGGGGTGTCCATCGGCGCGGCGGTCGCCGCCGCGTGGGCGCTGGAGAACCCGGGCCTCGCGCTGGCCGTTCTGGCCGCACTTCCGCCGTGGACCGGCTCCCCCGAGACGGCGCCCGCCGCGGCCACCGCCCGTCATTCCGCGCATGTGCTGCGCCGCGACGGACTGGCCGCGGCCACCGCGCAGATGCGCGCGTCGAGCCCGGCCTGGCTGGCCGACGAGCTGACCCGGTCGTGGGTGGGTCAGTGGCCGGATCTACCCGAGGCGATGGACGAGGCGGCCCGCTACGTCGCGCCGACGTGTCCGCAACTCGAGCGGCTTGCGGCGCCGATGGGGGTGGCCGCGGCCACCGACGACCCGGTGCATCCGGTCGAGGTCGGCTTCGAGTGGGTGTCGGCGGCGCCGCGGGCGGCGTTGCGGACGGTCACCCTCGACGAGATGGGCGCCGACCCGGCGGTGCTGGGCGCGGCCTGCCTGGCCGCGCTGCAGGAAGCGTGATGTCGGCGCGCTGACGTTCGCCGGGCGATCGTCTGCGCGCCGAAATCGCGAGAGGACCTAGCCGCCGGTGATGGTGCGCAGCTGCTGCATCGCCGAACCCTGGGCGCTGCGCCGCGCG
>NZ_JAUMSQ010000344.1:0-8064 GCF_030519285.1 Mycolicibacterium arseniciresistens | reverse complement strand
GAACTCCTCGACGCCGCGGCCGCCGCGGAGGCGGAGGGCCGCACACCGGTGTGGGCCGCGGTCGACGGCCGGGTCGCCGGGGTGGTCGTCGTGTCCGACAGCGTCAAGGACACGGCAGCGCAGGCGATCTCGCAACTCAAGGAGCTGGGCCTGACGCCGGTGCTGCTGACCGGTGACAACAGCCGCGCCGCCGAAGCGGTGGCCGCCCAGATCGGCGTCGACGAGGTGATCGCCGATGTGCTGCCCGCCGACAAGGTGGACGTCGTCAAGCGTCTGCAGGCCGAGGGCAGGACGGTGGCCATGGTCGGCGACGGCGTCAACGACGCCGCGGCCCTGGCTCAGGCCGATCTCGGGCTGGCGATGGGCACGGGCACCGACGTCGCGATCGAGGCATCGGACCTGACGCTCGTCACCGGCGACCTGCGTGCGGCGCCCGATGCGATCCGGCTGGCGCGCAGCACGTTACGCACCATCAAGGGCAACCTGTTCTGGGCGTTCGCGTACAACGTGGCGGCGTTGCCGCTGGCGGCGCTCGGCCTGCTCAACCCGCTGATCGCCGGCGCGGCGATGGCATTCAGCTCGGTGTTCGTGGTGAGCAACAGCCTGCGGCTGCGGGGCTTCACCCCGCTGCGCTGAGCCGGTCAGGCGTCATCGCCGGCGGCGCGGCGGGCGCGGAACAGTTTGACCTCGTCCTTGATGCCCTTGAGGTGCCGGGCGCCGGCGAAGGACCAGGCGAACTGCGCGTCGTCGCCGATCGCGTCCCGGGTCGACTCCGCGGCCAGCACCGCGCCGGGGCGGGCGGTGCTGGTCACCCGGCTCGCCAGATTCACCGAACTGCCGAACCAGTCCCCCGCGCGGCTGACCGCAGGGCCGGTCGCCAGGCCGACCCGCAGGGACGGCAGATCGTCGTCGGATTCGGTGGCGTCGACCAGATCCAACACCGCCTCCAGCAGCGCCGCGGCCGACGTGCTGACCAGCATCACCTCGTCGCCGATCGTCTTGATGAACCGCACCGGCGGCACCGCGACGTCGCGGGCCAGGTCGGCCAGCCGGTTCGCCAGCCGCTCGAGGTCCTCGGGCGGAACCGCCTCGCCCAACCGGGTGAAGCCGACGAGGTCGGCGAACGCGACGGTGACCACCCGGGCACCCGGCAGCGGGCGTCCCTCGGCCCGTTCGCTGGCGCTGACCCCCTCCGTCTCCATCGTGTGCCGCAGCTGCAGCATCAGCATGTCCTGGATCATCGGCCCGAGCAGCGGTGCGATCTCACGGGTCAGCGCCTCGGATCCCTTCGCGATGTCCAGTTCCGTGGCACCGGGTTTGAGCACCGCGGCCAGCGCGACCGCCCGCATCACCTCGGCGGCCCGCGACAACCCCTCGGAGAGCTGCCGCACGGTGACCACGATCTGCTCGGGAGTCAGCCCGAGGTCGATGAACCGCTGGGCGTGCGCGGCGGCTTCGGCGTCGGCGCGCATGTGCACGGCGGCGTCGGGATCGTCGACCCGCGGCAGACTCATCGCGCGCTGCACCTGTTGCAGCAGGTCGAGGTCGATCCCGAACTTCTCGCTCGTCTCGCGCGCCGAGACGTAGGTGCCGTCGTCGCCGATGAACCGGCGCGACGCCAGCACCGTCGGCGCGGAGGCATCGGCGATCTCGGACACCGTGATGCCGCGTCCGAGCAGCCACTCGATCAGCTCCGCGCGTTCGGCGCGGGCCCTGCCCTCGAGACCCTCGAGCAGCCCCGAGGCTTCGATGTCCACCTCGTCGGCCACCCGGCCAAGGTATACCGCCGGTCCGGCTTTGCTATACAGCACGCATGACCACACCGGTGTCCCACGGCTTCCCGCCGTTGGTCGGTGCGCGCCCGCGGCTGCTGGTGCTCGGCAACATGCCGAGTGTGCTGTCGCTCGGCGCGCAGCAGTACTACGCGAATCCGCGCAACGCGTTCTGGCGCATCGCCGCGGATCTCTTCGGTTTCGACGCCGACGCCGGGTACGACGATCGGGTGGCCGCACTGCTGAGCCATGGCATCGCCGTCTGGGATGTGCTGCGGTCCTGCCGCCGGGCAGGCAGCCTGGACTCCGCCGTCGAGCGGACGAGCATGGTGGCCAACGACTTCCCCGCCTTCTTCGCCGGGCGCCCGTCGATCACGCGGGTGGCGTTCAACGGCGCTGCGGCCGAACAGAACTTTCACCGACTGGTGCCGGCGCCGCCCGACCTGGCCTACGTGCGGGCGCCGTCGACCAGTCCGGCGCAGACGATGCGCTACGCCGACAAGCTTGCAGCGTGGCGGCGGGCGGTCGGCTGACCCGTCATCCGCCGTGCCGAGATGCGTACTCGCCCGGGGTGCAGCCCAGCATCGAGCGGAAGTCGTTGATGAAGTGCGCCTGGTCGTACCACCCGAGCCGGACGGCGAGATCGGCGAAGTCGACGCCACGCCGGCTCTCGATCTCCAGCGCGGCCTGCTGCAACCGGTACCGGCACAGCACCCACTTCACCGGGACCCCGACGTACCGGCGGAACACCCGCTGCGTGGTCCTGGCGCTCCACGGCGACACCGCCATCACCTGCTCGACGCGATGCAGCCGGCCGTCGTCGCGGATCCTGTCCACCAGGTCGCACAGCGCGAGGAACGTCGGATCCACAGGACCGGGGTGCGCGGCGATCAGCTGGTCGAGCAGACGGCCCGATTCGGCCACGTCGTCAACGAGATCGACTGCCGTATCAGCTAATCGGCGTACGGGCTGAACGCGGCCGGTGAGCGCCGCGGCGTCGCCGCCGAACCGGGCGACGAAGCCACCGGGGCGGAACCGCGCCCCGACCACCGCACCCGACTCGGCGATCGTCACCTGGAACACCCGGTCCACCACGCCGTGCAACAGTGTCGCCGGCAGCGGCTGCCCGTGCCGGGTGCCGTCGGTGCCCCACTCGCGGGTGAGGTGCATCGACGGAAAGGTGATCACCGTGCTGTCGAAGGCTGCCCGGCCACGCAGATCCCAGGTGACCGACCAGAAGTGCTCGACGAACCGGGCGGCACCGTCCGTCGGCGCCCACCGGTGCAGGTCGAACGCCGACGCGGACGCCGCCCGCCCGACCAGCCCGCGCATCGGGGTCGCTGGCGTGTTTTTCCAAGCGCCCATGCCCACCAACCTACGAAACTCGAAGCCATGAGCGTCCAACCCATCCCGCAGGGCTACACGAGCCTGACCCCGTTCCTGGTGATCGACGGCGCCGCGAAGGCGATCGACTTCTACGTCGAGGTGTTCGGCGCGGAGATCGTCGAGAAGATGGACGGCCCCGGCGGCACCGTCCCGCATGCCGAACTGGACTTCGGCAACGGCCGGCTGCAGCTGGGCGACCCGAACCCCGCGTACAAGCTCGAGGCGCCGCCGCGTTCGGAGTCGGTCACCCATTCGCTGGTGCTGTACTGCCCCGACGCCGACGCGGTCGTCGCGCGCGCCGAGGCCGCAGGGGCAACGATCCGCGAACCGATCCAGACCTTCGTGACCGGCGACCGTTTCGCGTCCATCGTCGATCCGTTCGGTCAGCGGTGGGCGGTGATGACCCGCGTCGAGGATGTCTCGCCTGAGGAGCGCGACCGGCGGCTGGCCGAGTGGGCCAAGGAGAACGTCTGACCTTCCCCCGCTAGCGTGGCGGGATGTCGTGTGTGTTCTGTGCCATCGTGGCCGACGAGTCCCCGGCCATCCGCATCTACGAGGACGACGACTACCTGGCGATCCTCGACATCCGCCCCTTCACCCGCGGTCACACCCTGGTGTTCCCCAAGCGCCACCTCGTCGACCTGACCGACACGCCGCCGCAGACCGTCGCCGACATGGCGACCATCGGTCAGCGCATCGCCAGGGCGGCGCGCGCCTCCGGACTGCACGCCGATGGCAACAACATCGCGATCAACGACGGCAAGGCCGCCTTCCAGAGCGTGTTCCACATCCACCTGCACGTGCTGCCCCGGCGCGACGGCGACAAGTTGTCGTTCGCCAAGGGCATGCTGCTGCGCCGCGACCCGGACCGGGAGGAGAGCGGCCGCCTTCTGCGCGAAGCGCTGGAACAACTCGACTCGGCGGGGCAGGATTGAGCCATGGGCATGCCGTGGTGGGAAAAGAACATCGGATACCGGCTACTGCTGCTGCACGACAAGCTCTACAAGGCCACCAATGGCCGCGTCGGGCACACCATCCCGGGTGGCCCGTCGAACCTGCTGTTGCACACCATCGGCGCGAAGACCGGCCGGCAGCGGGCCAACACCCTGAGCTACGCACGCGACGGTGACGACTACCTGGTGGTCGCGTCGATGGGCGGCGAACCACGGGCGCCGGGCTGGTACCACAACCTCAAGGCGAACCCCGACGTCGAGATCAACGTCGGACCCAAGCGGATCCCGGCAACCGCCCGCGCCGTCTTCCCCGACGATCCCGAATTCGCCCGGCTGTGGCCGATCGTTAACAACATGAAGGGCAACAAGGACCGCTACATCGGCTACCAGAAGCGGACGTCACGGCCGATCCCGGTGATCGTGCTGACGCCGCGCGGCTAGAAGAGTTCCTTCGCCAGCAGTTCGAGCGTCGTGTCCCGGCCCGGCGCGCTCGCGGGGTCGGTGCCGCGACGGGCCGATGCCACCGGGTTGACCATCACCTCGTCGACGCCGAACTCCTCGGCGAGCGCGCGGACCTGGTCGGCGGCCTCGGTGGGTGACCCCACGACCGCGCGGGCCAGTCCGTGGTCGACCACCGCCTGCTCGCGGGGGCCGAACCGGATCTGCTCGGCGTCTTCGACCAGCTCAAGCGGACCCAGCGGTTGCCCGGTGCGCAGCCGCGCCATCATGTGCAGGTTCGGCAGCATCAGCGCCATCGCCTCGTCACGGGTCTCGGCGACCGAGGCGTTGACGGTCAGGAACGTCACCGGTTCGGGCGCCAGCTCGCTGGGCCGGAACTCCGAGCGGTAGGCCGCCAGTGCCTCCTTGGTGCCCTGGCCGGAGAAGTGGTGGGCGAACACGTAGGGCAGGCCCTTGGCGGCCGCCAGGTGCGCCGAGTACATCGACGAGCCGAGCAGCCACATCCGCGGCTCGGTGGCCGCCGCCGGCGTCGCCTTGAGGACGTAGTTCTCCCGCATCAGGTCGCGCGGGAGCGGCACCCGCACCCCGCGGGCGCCCATCAGCGCGACCACGTCGTCGAGGTACTGCGGGAACGCCTCGATGTCGCGGTCGTCCCGCCCGGCGGCGCCGCGCAGCGCCATCGACGTCACCGGATCCGATCCGGGCGCCCGCCCGATGCCCAGGTCGATGCGGCCGGGGTGGGCGGCCTCGAGCAGCGCGAACTGCTCGGCCACCGCCAGCGGCGCGTGGTTGGGCAGCATCACCCCGCCCGAGCCGAGCCGGACCCGCTGCGTCAGCGCGGCCAGGTGCGCGATCACCACCGGCGGGCTGGTGGCCGCGACGGCGGGCATGTTGTGGTGCTCGGCGATCCAGTAGCGGGTGTATCCGAGCTGGTCGGCGGTCTGGGCGAGGTGGGTGGTGGCCGCGAGCGCGTCCGACGTGGTCTGGTCGGTGCGCACCGGTACGAGGTCGAGTACGGAGAGCTGCACCCGAAATTCAACGCGCCGCGACACCCGGATAGTCCTTCGGCGTGAAAATCACAGTCCTGCCTCCCGTTTCGCCAGTATGAAAACGTCGTCCATCATGGCCGGAGTGAGCCTGCCGGTAAACGTGTTCTGCTGGCTCGGGTGGTAGCAGCCGATGAGCGCGAGCGGGCCGTGCGCGGACGTCAGCCGGGCGGTGACGGCGTGCCCGAACGCCGGCGCAGGGGTGGCGACGGTGCCACCGCCCGTGCGCACCATCTGCAGCGCCGCCCGCCACGCGAATCCGCCGAGAGCGATGACGACGCGCACGTCGGCGCTCACCAGCCGCCATTCGGCATCCAGCCACGGCGCGCACGCCGACCGTTCCGCGGGGGTCGGCGCGTTGCCGGGCGGGGCACAGCGCACCGCGGCCGCCATCCGGGTGTGCAGGAGCGTCAGCCCGTCGGCGGCGTCCACCGACGTCGCCTGATTCGCCAGGCCGGTGCGGTGCAACGACGCGAACAGGAAGTCACCGGAGCGGTCCCCGGTGAACACCCGGCCCGTGCGGTTGCCCCCCTGCGCCGCGGGAGCCAGGCCGACGACCATGATGGCCGGCCGCACCGCACCCCAGCCGGTGATCGGCCGGCCCCAGTAGGGTTCGCCGGCGAACGACTTGCGCTTGGTGACGGCCACCTCCTCGCGCCACTCGACCAGCCGCGGGCAGGCCCGGCAGACCGACACGACGGCGTCGAGTTCGTCGAGCGTCCCGGTCGCCTCGGCCATCGACACCACCTGCGCCGGGGATGTCGCGATTGCGGTGTGCGCCGTTGCCGGGTCACCGGGCCACCCCGAGCCGGGTGGGACCGGGGAGTCGAAGAGCGCTCCGGTACGCGGATGGGGCAGCGGCACGACTCCACTGTGCCCGAGGCGGAAAACCCGTCGCCGCGGCGGTGCCCGCGCTGCTAGATTCGGCCGCGATACCCCATGATCACCACTTCGCGCGGACCGCTGCACCTCATCCTGTTCGCGGCACTGACCGCCGGTGCGGGCAACGGCATCTCGCTGGTCGCCTTCCCGTGGCTGGTGTTGCAGCGCAACGGTTCCGCGGTCGACGCCTCGATCGTCGCGATGGCGGGGACGCTGCCGCTGCTGGTGGCCACGCTGATCGCGGGTGCGGCCGTGGACTACCTCGGCCGGCGCCGGGTCTCGATGATCTCCGATGCGCTGTCGGCGATCTCGGTCGCCGCCGTGCCGGTACTCGCATGGGTGTTCGGCGTCGAGGTGATCAACGTCGCAGTGCTGGCGGGCCTCGCCGCGCTCGGCGCGTTCTTCGATCCCGCCGGGATGACCGCCCGCGAGACGATGCTGCCCGAGGCCGCACACCGGGCGGGCTGGACGCTTGACCGCGCGAACAGTGTCTACGAGGCGGTGTTCAACCTGGCCTACATCGTCGGCCCGGGGATCGGCGGACTGCTGATCGCCACTCTCGGCGGCGTGAACACCATGTGGGTGACGGCCGGGGCGTTCCTGCTGTCGATCGCCGCCATCGCGGTGTTGCGGCTCGAAGGGGCGGGCACGCCCGACCGGGCCGAGCTGCCCGAGGGGGTGTGGGCGGGAATCGTCGAGGGACTCAAGTTCGTCTGGCACACACCGGTGCTGCGCACGCTGGCGTTCGTCGATCTCGCCGCCACCGGCCTGTACATGCCGATGGAGAGCGTGCTGTTCCCCAAGTACTTCACCGATCGCGACGAGCCGGCGCAGCTGGGCTGGGTGCTGATGGCGTTGAGCATCGGCGGGCTGATCGGCGCGTTGGGCTACGCGGTGCTGTCGCGGCACATGTCCCGGCGCGCGGTGATGCTCACCGCGCTGCTCACGCTCGGGGTGGCGATGACGGTGATCGCCTTTCTCCCGCCGTTGCCGATCATCCTGGTGCTGTCGGCGATCGTCGGATTCGTCTACGGGCCGATGGCCCCGATCTACAACTACGTCATGCAGACCAAAGCGCCGCAGCACCTGCGCGGCCGGGTGGTCGGCGTGATGGGGTCGCTGGCCTATGCCGCGGGACCGCTGGGGCTGATACTGGCCGGGCCGCTGGCCGACTCGGCGGGCCTGCACATCACCTTCCTGGCGCTGTCGGTGCCGATGCTGCTGCTCGGCGTCGCGGCGGTGTTCCTGCCCGCGCTGCGCGAGCTGGATCGGGCGCCGGTCGCCGAACGCGGCTAGACCCGCTGCGGCAGAAGCAGTTTGGCGAACCGGCGGACGGCGGCGGGCTCTCCGCCGACGTGCAGGCGGCCCGCCGACATCAGTCCGGGCACCTGGTCGGGGTCCAGCGCGGCGCCCAGCACCTCGATGTCGCCGGTCAGCATGACGTCGGCGACGGTGTCGTCGGATTCCTCCTGGACCGTCTCGGCGGTGATGCGCATGGTGGTGCCGCCCTGCGGCGTGGCGAGCCGCACCACGAGGTCGGGGCCGCCGCGGTCCGGCCGCAGGTAG
>NZ_JAUMSQ010000343.1:0-8085 GCF_030519285.1 Mycolicibacterium arseniciresistens | reverse complement strand
CGGCCTGCCCGCGGCGCACCTCGACCTCGACACCCTTGCCGGCGACGACGATCAGACCGCGATCGCGCTGGAGGACGACGGCGAGCCGGTCGGCACGCTGCTGGTCCCCGCCGGCCTGCCCAAACCGGCGCAGCAGCGGGTGCTCCGGATGATCCCCGCGCTGGAGGGCCTGCTGGCCGCGACCCGCGATCGCTGGGCGATCAACGAGGCGCTGGCGGCCAGCCACGCCGAGGTCAGCGCGCTGGCAGCTCAACAGGCGGCGCTGCGAAAGGTCGCGACGCTGGTGGCGCGCGGCGCCGATCCGGCCGAGGTCCATCCGGCCGCGGTGGCCGAACTCGCCACGGGTCTGCAGGTCCAGCACGTCACGCTGGTCCGGTACGAGGCCGACGACCACTGCGTGGTGCTCGCCACCCATGACAGCAGGGACGACGCGACACTCAATGCGGGCGAACGCTTCCCACTCACCGGGGACAGCCTGAGCTCCCAGATCCGCCGAACCGCCGAGCCCGCCCGCATCGACGACTACGCCGAGGCGCACGGGCCGATCGCCGAGCGGATGCGAGCCCTCGGCCTGCGCTCCGGGGTGGGCGCCCCGGTCATCGTCGACGGGCAGGTCCGCGGCGCGCTGCTCGTCGGCTCCGCCGGCCCGCAGCCGATGCCGCCCGAATGCGAGGCGCGGGTCGGGGACTTCGCCGATCTGGTCGCCACCGCGATTCACAACGACGAGAACCGGGCCGAGCTCAGAGCGTCCCGGGCGCGCATCATCACCGCCGCCGACCAGGCCCGGCGTGGCATCGAACGCGACCTCCACGACGGCGCCCAGCAGCGGATCGTGGCGCTGGGGATGGATCTGCGGGCGGTCGAGGCCGCCGTGCCCGCTGACCGGCCCGACATCCGCGACCAGCTCGACCGGGCGGTCACCGGACTCACCGAACTGCACCGGGACCTGCAGGAACTGTCCCGCGGAATCCACCCGGCCATCCTGTCGCGCGGTGGCCTCGGCCCCGCGGTGAAGTCCCTGGCGCGCCGCTCGCCGGTGCCGGTCGCCCTGGACCTCGACCTGGACCCGGCGACCGACCGCGCGCTGCCAGAACAGGTCAAAGTGGCGGCGTACTACGTCGTCGCGGAGTCACTGACCAACGCCGCCAAACACGCGCACGCCGGCGAGGTGACGGTGCGGCTGCGGGCAAGCGGTGACGCGCTACGCCTGTCGGTCACCGACGACGGGGTGGGCGGCGCCAGCACCGGCGGCGGATCCGGGCTGATCGGGCTCAGCGACCGGGTGGCCGCGGTGTCCGGCCGGTTGGAGATCAGCAGCCCGCCCGGCGCCGGAACGGCGCTGGTCGCGACGATCCCGTTGCAGGCGGGCTGAGCGACAACCACCGGGTTCCGCCCTGCACCCGTCGCCGCGGATGCGAAAATGACGTCGATGGATGTGCGCGCGAGGAACAACGTGCAGGTCGTCGGCAACGCCGATGGACCAACCGTGGTGCTCGCGCACGGATTCGGCTGCGACCAGAACATGTGGTGGCGGGTCACCGACCTGCTGTCGGCGGAGTTCCAGGTGGTGCTGTTCGACCACGTCGGTTGCGGCGCGTCGGATCTCTCGGCATGGGACCAGCAGCGCTACGGCTCGCTGCAGGCCTACGCCGAGGACATCCTCGAGGTCCTCGCCGCCCTCGACCTGCGGGAAGCGGTTTTCGTCGGCCACTCGGTGGCCGCCATGATGGGCGTGCTCGCGGTCGGCGCCGACGCGGGCCGCGTCCGCAAGCTCGTGCTTCTGACACCCTCGCCGCGCTACATCGACGACGAGGGCTACCGCGGCGGCTTTGCGCGCAGTGACATCGACGAACTGCTCGAGTCGCTGGAGGACAACTACCTGGGCTGGTCCTACGCGATCGCGCCGACCATCGTCGGGCGGCCCGACCGCCCCGACCTGTCCGAAGAACTGGCGGACAGCTTCTGCCGCACCGACCCGTCGGTCGCGCGGGTGTTCGCCCGCACGACGTTCCTGTCCGACAACCGTTCCGACCTGTCCCGGGTGAGTGTGCCGACGCTGGTGATCGAATGCGCACAGGATGCGCTCGCACCGCGCGAGGTCGGCGCGTACGTCTCGGCTCACATCGAGGGCAGCGAGCTGGTCACCCTCGACACCACCGGCCACTGCCCACAACTGAGCGCGCCCGACATCACCGCCGAGGCGATCGCGGCATTCGCCCGGACGCCGTGACGATCCCCGAACCCGCTGCAGCGCAGCCGGACTGGAACATCGAAGACCTGTACGACAACGCTCCGTGCGGAATTCTGCTCGCCACGGCGGACCGGCGGATCCTCGCGGTCAACGCCACCCTGGCGAATTGGCTCGGCCATTCCCCCGACGGTCTGGTCGGCGTCCCGTTCACCGACCTGTTCACGGCCGGCGGACGGATCCACTTCGAAACCCACTTCGCTCCCCTGCTGCACGCGGCGGGCCACCTGGCCGGGGTGACCCTCGACCTGGTGGCGGCGGACGGCACCCGGCTGCCCATGCTGGTCACCGCCAATGCCGACAGCGGCACCGACGGCCGTCTCGGCCTGTTGCGCATCGCCGTTCAGGACGCCCACGACCGGCGCAGCTACGAACGCGAACTGCTGGCCGAACGCAGGCGCGCCGAGCAGGAGCGCGTGCGGGCGCAACAGCTGGCACGGACGTTGCAGCGCTCGTTGCTGCCGCCGGCGTTGACACCACCGCCCGGACTGGCCGCCGCCGCCTACTACCATCCGGCGTCCGAGGAGGTGAGCGGCGACTTCTACGACCTGTTCCCGCTCAGTCAGGACCGGTGGGCGTTCTTCCTCGGCGACGTCTGCGGCAAGGGTGCCGAGGCGGCGAGCGTCACCTCCCTGACCCGCTACACACTGCGGGCGGCCGCGGTGATCGACGGCGATCCGGTGGCGGTGCTGCACAATCTCGACACGGTCCTCAAGCAGGAACGCGAAGGCGGCACCACGCCGTTCTGCACGGTGCTCTTCGGAGTACTGGAGCGCCGTGCCGGCGGATTCGACGTCCACCTCGCCGGCGGTGGTCACCCGCCGGCGGTGCTGATCTCCGCCGACGGCGGGGTGTACGAGGCGGACTCCGTCGGCGGGATGCCGGCAGGCATCGTGACCGCGGCCCGATTCGTCTCGACGCGAATGCATCTGAGTGCCGGCGACACACTCGTGCTCTACACCGACGGCCTCTCCGAGGCCCGAACCGGCGTGGGCGTCGAACGCTTCAACGACGACGGGGCGCTGCTGCGGTTCGCCGCCGCGCACGCCCCGACCACCCCCGCCGACTTCATCGCCGCGACCCGAACGTTGTTGCAGGGGCTCGGTTCCGGAGTCGAGGACGACGCCGCGGTGCTGGCACTGGGCGTCCCGAGGTGAGCGCACAGCTGTTGCACCACCTGATCGCGGACGCGGCGGCGGTGGCGCCCGAGCGGCCCGCGGTGCTCACGGAGAACGTGTCGGCCACCTTCGCGGAGCTCGACCGGCAGGCCGCCGCGGTGGCGGGCTGGGTCGCCGACCGGTCCGCGCCGGGTGACCGCGTCGCGGTCATCGCCGACAACAGCCTGGCCTACGCGCAGCTGTACTACGGGGTCCCGCGCGGCGGGCGGGTGCTCGCACTGATCAACCAGCGGCTGTCGGCCGCCGAGCAGACCGGCCAGTTGGTGACGGCCTCGCCGGTGGTGCTCGCCGCGGAACGCCGTCACCTGGCGGCGCTCGGAGACGTCGCCGAGCGGGTGCCGTCGATCCGCCACGTCGTCGAGCTGGACTCCGCACAGTGGCGGCAGGTCACCGCCGGGCCTGCCGCGGGCCCGAGCCCGGCGCGGCCCGACGACCCCGCCTGGCTGCTGTTCACCAGTGGGTCGACCGGAACCCCGAAGGGCGTCCTGCACACCCACCGCTCGGTGCTGGCCGCGGTGCGCGGCACCATCGTGGGGCGGGCGGTGACCCGGGGTGTGTACCTGTTGCCGTTCCCGATGTGTCACATCGCCGGCTACAACATGCTGGTCCACCACGGCGCCGGGTCCAGTGTGGTGCTGATGGCGAAGTTCTCGCCCACGGCGTTCGCCGACGCCGTGGCGACCCACGGGGTGACGTCCTGCTCGCTGGCGCCGACGATGCTGCACGGCCTGCTCGACCACCTGGACCGCACCGGGACGGCGCTGCCGACGCTGAAGTCGGTCGCCTACGGATCGGCCGCGATCCCCGCCGACCTGCTGCGCCGGGCGATCGCCGTGCTGCGGGTCGACTTCCACCAGGGCTACGGGATGACCGAGACAGCGGGCAACGTCACCTTCCTCGGCCCCGACGAACACCGCGCCGGTGCGTCCGCGCCGTCGGTGCTGGCCACCGCGGGCCGTCCGCACCCCGGCGTCGAGGTCGCGGTCGTCGACGACGGCGGCCGTCCGGTGCCTGCCGGCGCAACCGGTGAGATCGTGGTCCGCGGCGAGCAGGTCACCCCCGGCTACTGGCCGGACTCGACACCGGCCACCGCGGACGGGTGGCTGCGCACCGGCGACGTCGGCCGCCTCGACGACGCCGGCCGGCTGATGGTGGTCGACCGCCGCAAGGACGTGATCGTCACCGGCGGTGAGAACGTGTCCTCACGCGAGGTGGAGGACGTGTTGTCGACCCATCCCGACGTCGCCGCCGTGGCGGTGGTGGGCGTTCCGGACGCCTACTGGGGCGAGGCGATCTGTGCGGTGGTGGTGCCGCGCGCGGGGAGCCTGCCGACAGCGGACGACCTGATCGCCCACGTGCGGGCCCGGCTGGCGCCGTTCAAGCGGCCGCGCCACGTCGTGCTGGTCGACGAGCTGCCGCTGACGTCGAACGGCAAGGTCGCCAAACCTGTTCTGCGGCAACGCGTGTTGCTTGACGTCACGAACGGTCAGCCGACGGGGTCGAACCGCACCCGGTAGCTGGCCGGCCAGTTCTTACCGGTCAGCAGGTACTCGCCGCCGCCGGTGTGGGCGATGCCGTTGAGCACCTGCACGGCGGGTTCGCCGTCGCGCAGGACGGCGCCGTCGGCGCTCGCGGCGACCGTCGCCGAGGAGAGATCGATGCGGACGATCTCGTCGGTGGGCCAGACGTTGGCCCACACCTGGCCGTCGACACATTCGAGCTCGTTGAGTCCGGTGGCGGGCGCGCCGCCCGGGCGGGTGATCTGCACCGAGCCGGTCTCGGTGAAGTCGCGCGGGTCGATGAACCGCAGCCGGTCGCTGCCGTCGCTGAGCACGAGCCGGTCCCCGTCGCGGCACAGGCCCCACCCCTCGCCCGTGAGCGGCACTTCCCGCCGCGGGGTCAGCGAGGCGCGGTCCCACTCGATCGCCACCCCGTCGCGGTAGGTGACCTGCCAGACACGGTCGCCGACGACCGTGATGCCCTCCCCGAAGTATCCGCCGGGCAGCGGCGCGGCGCGGCGGACGGCGCCGGTGGCGGGGTCGAGTTCGCGCAGCTCGGACTGCCCGGACAGGCCGGTGCTCTCGTAGAGCGCCGACCCGTCGGCGCCGGGGGCGATCTCGAGGCCTTCGGTGTAGGCCGAGGTGTCGTGCGGGAGCTCGCCCAGCACGGTGACGGTCAGGTCGGCCGGCGGCGGGACGGCGTGTGCGTCGGAACAGCCGGCGGCCGAGGCGACCACGGCCGCGCAGAGCGTGGCGAGGAGGCGGCGTGATGTGGACATCACCGTCATGATGCCCGAATCGGGGCGGTTCGACACCCGGTCAGTGCATCGAGGACGGCGACGCCATCGTCGAGTCGGATGCCCGCCAGTCGGTGGACACGAACCGGCGTTGGATGAGCCACTCACCGTCGTGCGGTGTCAGGGTGTCGCGGTAACGTCCGCAGTGATCCAGCCCGATCTCGGTGATGACGGTGAAATACGATGCGACGAGCGCGCTTTCGGGTGTCAGCTGGAGGAACTGGGTGTTGGACAGGTTGTGCCGGACGATGCGTCGCAGGTCCGGTGCCGATCCAGGGCGCGCGGGGGCGGTGACGCCGCCGAGGAAGGCGGCGATCTCCCTGCGCCCGGACATCGTGGCGACGTTCCGCACCTCGAGGGTGCCGTCCGGGCAGAAAGTCCGGGTCAGGTCGTCGATCCGGCCGGCGTCACCGGCCCAGTGGTAGCGGGCGAGGGTGTCACGAATCTGCTCGCGCGCCACCAGTTCCCAGTGATCCACCACCGAGTCAGACGGCCATCACAACTTCGTAGGACACGGCGTAGCGGCAGACGCCCTGTTGCGGCCGGAACAGGCATCCGCCGTTCTGCGACCACGCCACGATGCGGCGCAACTTCTTGTGGGAGGGAAGACGTTTGGTGATCGTGTCGGCGAGCGCGGCACGAAGTTGTTCGTAGTGGCGGGATTCCAGGTCGCGTGAGACCAGAACGTCCCAGGCTGTTTCCTCTACGGGCATCGTCTCAGTGTGGGCTTCCTGCAGGTGAGTCCGCGCATTTGACCGCCGTGTCGGCTGTTGTTATCGAAATGTGTCCTGCTCACGCTGCGGCGCGTCGCGTGCTCCATTTCGCCACCAGGTGCAGCACGGCGCCGACGGCCAACAGGATTCCGGCGTACATCCACACCTGTCCGCTCTGCTGGGTCAGCAGCAGCACACACGACGCGACGCCGAGTACGGGCACGGCGGTCCATACCCGAAAGTGGTCGTGCTCCACGGTATCCCGGCGCAACACCAGGACCGAGACATTCGTGGAGATGAAGACGAACAGCAGTAGCAGCACCACGGTCTCGGCCAGCGTCTGCAGTTCACCGACCAGCGTGAGCATCATGGCCACCACGGTGGTCGCCACGATCGCGGCCCACGGTGTGCGCCGGTTGGGCAGCACCTTGGCCAGCGCACCGGGCAGCAGACCTTCCTGCGCCATGCCGTACGTCAGCCGGCTGGACATGATCATGGTGAGGAGTGCGCCATTGGCGACCGCGACGAGCGCGATGGCGCTGAAGAGCCAGTCCGGAACGCCCACGCCGGTGGCGGACACGACCGCGAGCAGCGGGCCCGACGACTCCGCCAACTCACTGTCCGGCAGCGCGATGGCGCTCGCGACACCGACGAGCGCGTAGACGACACCCGCAGCCACCAGCGCGCCGAACAACGCCCGCGGGTACACCCGGCTGGGGTCGCGAATCTCCTCGACGACGTTCGCCGACGTCTCGAAACCGACGAACGAGTAATAGGCGATGATGGCGCCGCCCAGGATGGCCAGCGCCGGATTGGCGCCGTCGGGGAACTGGCCGATGCGCGAAACGTCGCCGCCGCCGCGACCGAGCATGACGGCCACCGTGACGACGACGATCACCAGGCCTGTCACCTCGATACACGTCATCACGACGTTGCTCTTGAGCGATTCGCTGATCCCCCGCGCGTTCAGGCAGCCGATCAGCACGAGGAACACCAGTGCGGCGGGCACCGCAGGCACCGGCACGAACGTCGTCAGGTAGTCGCCGGAGAACGCCAGCGCCAGACCCGCGGCACTCGTCACGCCCGCCGCCAGCATGCTGAAGCCCACCAGGAAGGACACCAGGGGCCGCTTGAACGCACGCTCGGCGAACACCGCCGCGCCGCCGGCCTTCGGATACTTCGTCACGAGTTCGGCGTAGGAACCGGCGGTCAGCAGTGCCAGCAGCAGCGCCAGCACCAACGGCGCCCACAGCACCCCGCCGACCTCGCCGGACAGCTTGCCCATCAGGGCGTAGATGCCTGCGCCGAGCACGTCGCCGAGAATGAACATGAACAGCAGCGGCCCGGTGATGCGGCGTTTGAGCGGCGGCGGCTGGTCGGTCTGCTGCGGCGCTTCGGCTGTCATCGGCTGCTCCCCCTTGCGGCGTATGGCCGTGGGGGTATTGCCCTCAGGACGGCGAAGTATGCCTACCCAGCAGCCATGCGTGTCCGTCGGCTTCGCCGGCGACGAGGATGTCGAGGTCGCCGAACGCCTCGGTCAGCTCGCCGCGGGCCGCGCGGAACGGCCCCGGCGACGCACCCACCTCGCTGAGTGCGGTGACCGCCAGCAGGCCACCGGGCGCCAGCCGGGCCCGTATCGGCCGGTCGAGG
>NZ_JAUMSQ010000342.1:0-5519 GCF_030519285.1 Mycolicibacterium arseniciresistens | reverse complement strand
GAACGCGCCCGCGGCGTCGTCGAGGCCCGCGCCGCCGCCCGGGGTGGCACCGACGCGGCGGCGACCGTCGACGACGACGCGATCATCCTGTCGGTACCCGGCGCCGACGACGAATCGTGGCGCGACATCGGTGCGGCCGGCCGACTCGATCTGCGCCCGGTCATCCACGCGATCGAAGCGCAGCCGGCGGGCGCACCGACCGACAGACCGAAGACGCCGAGCCCGCAGGCGGTGGCCGACGAGAAAGAGCTCCGGCAGAGCGCCGACCCGTCGATCCAGCTGCTCGCGCTGCAGTTCCAGGCCACCCGCTGCGGCGACAACGACGCACTGGCGGGCCGTGACGACCCGAACCAGCCGCTGGTCACCTGCTCAGACGATGGCGAGACGGTCTACCTGCTCGACGAGACGATCATCGACGGCGAGAGGATCGAGAGCGCCGGCCACGAGTTCGACGAAGGAAGCGGCCAATGGGTGGTGGACCTCGAATTCGACGGTGACGGCACGACGCGCTGGGCGGACTTCACCGCCGCCAACATCGGCACGCAGGTCGCCTTCGCACTCGACACCGCCGTCCTCAGCGCACCCGAGATCAGGGAGTCCATGCCCGGCGGACGCACGCAGATCACCGGGGGTTTCACCGAGGACGACGCCCGCGACCTCGCCGCGGCGCTGCAGGGCGGGGCGTTGCCCTTCCCGCTGATCCTCGAGTCGTCGACCACCGAAACCGTGCCGCTGCAAGGGAGTCCGACCGTGTGGCGGATCGGTCTGCTCGCCGCAGGGGTGGTCGTCGTGGCGCTGGTGATCGGCGGCGTGCTGCTGCTGGTCAATGCCGGCCGCAGCCGGGGCGCACCGCCCGGCTACGCCGCCGACGTGACGCGGTACACGTCGTAGACGCCCTCCACGTTGCGCACCACACTGAGCAGGTGACCCAGGTGTTTCGGGTCGCCCATCTCGAAGGTGAACCGGCTGATCGCCACCCGGTCGTTGGACGTGGTCACCGACGCCGACAGGATGTTGACCTTCTCGTCGGCCAGCACCCGGGTGACGTCGGACAGCAACCGGTGCCGATCGAGCGCCTCCACCTGGATCGCGACCAGGAACACCGATGACGGCGAGGGCGCCCACTCGACGTCGATGAGTCGTTCTGCTTGCAGCCGAAGCGAATCGGCGTTGGTGCAGTCGGTGCGGTGCACGCTCACCCCGCCGCCGCGGGTGACGAAGCCCATGATCTTGTCGCCGGGCACCGGGGTGCAGCACTTGGCCAGCTTCGTCAGCACCCCGGGCGCGCCGGGCACCGCGACGCCGGTGTCGTCGGTGCTGCGCTGCCGCATCGGCATGGTGGCCGGTGTGGACCGCTCGGCGAGTTCGTCCTCGGCCGCCTCGTCGCCGCCGAACTGGGCGAGCAGGCGCTGCACCACGTGGCGGGCCGAGACGTGGCCCTCCCCCACCGCGGTGTAGAGCGCCGAGACGTCGACATAGCGCAACTCGCGGGCCAGCGCCGCCGTCGACTCCGCATTCATCAAGCGCTGCAACGGAAGTCCGCCGCGGCGCACCTCGCGGGCGATGGCGTCCTTGCCCGCCTCCAGCGCCTCCTCCCGGCGCTCCTTGGCGAACCACTGCCGGATCTTGGCCTTCGCCCGTGGTGACACCACGAAGCTCTGCCAGTCGCGGGACGGTCCGGCGTTGGGCGCCTTGGACGTGAAGATCTCGACCACTTCGCCGTTCTCGAGCGTGCGCTCCAACGCCACCAGCCGGCCGTTGACGCGCGCACCGATGCAGCGGTGGCCGACCTCGGTGTGCACCGCGTAGGCGAAGTCCACCGGCGTCGACCCGGTGGGCAGTGTCACCACGTCACCCTTGGGGGTGAACACGAAGATCTCCTGCACCGCGAGGTCGTAGCGCAGCGACTCCAGGAACTCACCGGGGTCGGCGGCCTCCCGCTGCCAGTCGAGGAGCTGGCGCATCCAGGCCATGTCGTCGATCTCGGCGGCGGCGTGCCCGGCGGGTACCGCGTTTCGGCCCTTGGACTCCTTGTACCGCCAGTGCGCGGCGATGCCGTACTCGGCGGTGTGGTGCATGTCCCGGGTGCGGATCTGCACCTCGAGCGGCTTGCCCTCGGGGCCGACGACGGTGGTGTGCAGCGACTGGTACACGCCGTAGCGGGGCTGGGCGATGTAATCCTTGAACCGGCCGGCCATCGGCTGCCACAGCGAGTGCACCACGCCGACCGCGGCGTAGCAGTCCCGGATCTCCTCGCACAGGATCCGCACGGCGACCAGGTCGTGGATGTCGTCGAAGTCGCGGCCCTTGACGATCATCTTCTGGTAGATCGACCAGTAGTGCTTGGGCCTGCCCTCGACCACGGCGTTGATCTTGGACTTGCTCAGCGTCGCGTTGATCTCGGCGCGGACCTTCGCCAGATAGGTGTCGCGCGACGGCGCCCGGTCGGCGACCAGGCGCACGATCTCCTCGTACTTCTTCGGGTGCAGGATCGCGAACGACAGGTCCTCGAGCTCCCACTTGACCGTCGCCATGCCGAGGCGGTGCGCCAGCGGCGCGATGACCTCGAGCGTCTCGCGGGCCTTGCGCGCCTGCTTCTCCGGCGGCAGGAACCGCATGGTGCGCATGTTGTGCAGCCGGTCGGCGACCTTGATCACCAGCACCCGGGGGTCGCGCGCCATCGCGATGATCATCTTGCGGATGGTCTCGCCCTCGGCGGCCGTGCCGAGCGCCACCTTGTCCAGCTTGGTCACCCCGTCGACGAGATGGCCGACCTCGCTGCCGAATTCGGCGGTCAGCGCGTCCAGCGTGTAACCGGTGTCCTCGACGGTGTCGTGCAGCAGTGCGGCCACCAGCGTGGTGGTGTCCATGCCCAGCTCGGCCAGGATGTTGGCCACCGCCAGCGGGTGGGTGATGTAGGGGTCGCCCGAGCGCCGCAACTGGGTGGCGTGCCGCTCCTCGGCCACCTCGTACGCCCGCTGCAGCAGCTGCAGGTTCGCCTTCGGGTGGATCTCTCGGTGCACCGCGACGAGCGGCTCGAGCACCGGGTTGAGCGTGCCGCGCTGGGCGGTCATCCGGCGCGCCAGCCGGGCGCGCACCCGCCGCGACGCGCTCGATGTCGTCTTGGGGGCCTCCGGCGGCGCGGCCTGCTCGGCCTCCGGTGACACCACCGGCATCGGCTGGGTCTGCGTCAGGGACCCGTCATCAGCCACTGTCACACCTCCTGCCCACGTCGCCGTCCGTGTCGAGGATATCCCTCACACCGTGTGCAAGCTGGTGACCGGGAGCGGCGCCACCACCTCGCGACCACCGAGCGCGGTCAGCTCGAGCACCACCGCGGCGCCGAGCACGGTCGCACCGCCGCTGATCAGCAGCTTGTTCGCGGCCGCGACGGTGCCTCCGGTGGCCAGCACGTCGTCGATGATCAAGATGGTGCGCCCGGTCAGATCGAGGCCGTCGGCCGGGATCTCCAGCGTGGCGGTGCCGTACTCGAGCTGGTAGGTCTCGGTGTGCACCGGCGGCGGCAGCTTGCCGCCCTTGCGGACCGCCAGCACGCCGGTGCCCAGCCTGATGGCGACCGCGGCGCCGAGCAGGAATCCGCGGGCGTCGATACCCGCGATCAGGTCGGCGCCGTCGGCGGTGGCGGCCAGCGCGTCGGTGACCGCGGACAGCCCGGCGGCGTCGGCGAGCAACGGCGTGAGGTCCTTGAACTGGATGCCGGGCTCGGGGAAGTCGGGCACCTCGCGCATCATCGTCGCGACGAGCCGCGAGATCTCGCTTCGCTCGGTCACTGCGACAGCCGCCAGCGGTCCATGTTCCAGCCCGCGCCCCAGCGCGTCGGATTACTGCTCACCGCAAACATCTTGTCCGATGTCAGCAGCGTGCGCTGCTGGCGGTAGAGCGGCAGCGTCGGCACGTCGGCCCACAGCACCGGCGCGCCCTCGCCGATCAGCCGGGCGAGCTCCTTGGGATCGGACGTCACCGCCAGCGCGCCGGTCACCCCGTCGATGCGCGGATTGGAGTAGCGCGGCAGGTTGTTGCCGTTGCCGGTGTGTAGCGCGTAGGCGTCCATCGCCGAAGAGCCCGTCGATCCGCTGCCCGCCGCGCCGCCGGTGCTCGCCAGCAGGACGTCGATGTCGTTGTTGCGCAGGGACAGCGGGCCGACCGCGGCGCCGGCGGCATCCTGCACGGTGATGCCCGCCGGTGCGCACGCCTTGGCGATCGCGCCGACGGTCGCCGCCAGCCGCGCGTTGGGTGTCTGATAGCCGACACGCACCGTGAGCGGCCGGTTGTTCAGCGCGGCCCGCGCGGCGACCGGATTGGCCGCCGTGAACTGCGCTGCCTCCGGAACGTTCTCGGTCGCGCCGAATGCGTCCTCGTTGGCCGGGTTGAGCCGCGAATTGGCGATCGGGAGCTGGGCGTTGCGGGCGATGATGTCGCGGGGTGTGCACAGCGCGACCGCACGGCGTGCCGGCGGCGCGGCCAGCGGCCCCACGGGCGCGAAGATGAGCTGCTCGATGCCGGCCGACGGGCTGTCGCTGCGGACGTAGTCCTCGGGCAGATTGAGCGTGCCCGACGACCCGGCCGCGATGTCGACCACGTCGAAAGCGCCCTCGTTCACCCGGTCCTGGATGTCGGCGCCGCGCGGCCACACCGTGATCCGGCCGGTGACCGCCTTGGCGCCCCACCACTTGTCGTTGGCAACCAGCACCACCGCGCCGTCGCCGGTCACCGACTCCAGCTTGTAGGGACCCGACGAGGGGAATTTCTTCAGGTCCACGTCCGGGCGGAGGTCCCAGGTGGTGTTCCACGCCTGCGCGATGCGGTCGATGGTGGGCAGGTCGCCGGACTGCAGCGCGGTGGTGACGTCGACGCCGAGTTCGTCGGCGAGGACGTGCGAGGGCATCAGCGCGGTGGCGGCGAACAACTGGCCGAAGTCGACGAATCCCCGGTCGGGCGCGAAGGACACCCGGGCCCGCTTCTGGCCGGGTGCGCAGTCGATCGAGGCGATGTCGCTGTAGCCCGACCGGTTGGCGGCGTCGAAGCCCGGGAACCGGCCGGACTGGGCGATCCACGCCAGCACCAGGTCGTCACAGGTGATCGGCTTGCCGTCGGAGTACACCGCCTTGTCGCTGATCTGATAGTCGAGCACCAGCGGCGTGCGGCCGAACACGGAGATGGTGCCGAAGTCGTGGTCGCCGACGATCTGGCCGTCGGGCCCGTGGTAGTTGAACCCGGTGAGGACCCGGGCGAACGCCTGCGGTCCGCCCGACGCGGCGCCGGTCACCGTGTTGGTGTTGTACGTGCTCAGCGACCCGTCGACGGCGTAGTCGATGGAGTCGGCCGAGCTGCCCGAACACGCGGGCGCCAGCAGTGCGGTGATCGACAGCGCCGCCGCCAGCGCGACGGCGCGCCGCTTGAGGGCTGCCATCGGCGTCTACCGCCGGGGGCTCCGCTTGCCCGCGGGCCGCCCGGTCTTGCTGGCGGTCGGGCGCACCGGTCGCGCGCCCACAGCGGGT
>NZ_JAUMSQ010000341.1:0-2585 GCF_030519285.1 Mycolicibacterium arseniciresistens | reverse complement strand
GCGCGCCGCTTGAGGGCTGCCATCGGCGTCTACCGCCGGGGGCTCCGCTTGCCCGCGGGCCGCCCGGTCTTGCTGGCGGTCGGGCGCACCGGTCGCGCGCCCACAGCGGGTTTGGTGCCGGCCGAGGCGGTGACCGTCTCGGTCTGGTCGGCCTCTTTCGCGTCGCGGGCCTCGGTGGCGTCGTCGACCTCGAGGTCGATGTCGTCGTCGGCTGCGCCCGCGTCGGCGGCCGCCGCCGAGCTCTTGGCGGCGGCACCCGTCCGGCGCCGCAGCACCCGGCGGTTGTGCGTGCGGACCTTGTCGGTGCGCTCCCGCAGCGTCACCAGCAGCGGGGTGGCGAAGAAGATCGACGAGTAGGTGCCGACGATGACGCCGACCAGCTGGACCAGCGCGAGATCCATCAGGGTGCCCACCCCGAGCAGCCAGACCGCGATGACCATCAGCGCGAGGATCGGCAGCACGGAGATCAGGCTGGTGTTGATCGACCGCATGAAGGTCTGGTTGATCGCCAGGTTGGCGTGCTCGGCGAACGTGCGCCGGGTCGTGTGCTCGAAGCCCTCGGTGTTCTCCTCGACCTTGTCGAACACGATGACCGTGTCGTAGAGCGAGAAACCGAGGATCGTCAGCAGGCCGATCACCGTTGCGGGCGTGACCTCGAATCCGACCAGTGAATAGACGCCGGCCGTGACGATCAGGTCGAAGAACAGCGTGACGATGGCGGCGACGGCCATCCACAGTTCGTAGCGCAGCCCGATGTAGAGGGCCGCCAGCACCAGGAACACCAACAGCGCGATCAACGCCTTCTGGGTGATCTGGCCGCCCCACGTCTCGGACACCGCGGAGTCGCTGATCACCTGTTCGCTGGGCTGGCCGTCGGCGCCCTTCGGCTGGAACTCCTCGAACAGCGCGCTGCGCAGGTCGGCGGCCTCGTCGTTGCTCAGCGTCTCGGAACGGATCTGCACGGTCGCCGAGTCACCGCTGCCCACGACGACCACTGTTTCGGGCGGCCTGCCGACAGAGTCGGTGAACACGGTCTCGACCAGGGTGGTGGTCGCGGTGCCGTTGACGCCGTTGACCGGCATCGACACCTTGGTGCCGCCCTCGAAGTCGATGCCGAAGGTGAAGCCCCGCACGAGGAAACTGAGGATGCAGACCGCCACGATCGCGCCGCTGATCAGGTACCACAACTTGCGGCGCCCGATCACCTCGAACGCGCCGGTGCCGGTGTAGAGCCGGACGAAGAAGCCGTGTTTCGGTGCCGCGGAACCCGCTTCGACGGGAGCCGCCTCGACCGCGGTCGACGACTTCTTGGTGTTCCGGTTGATGGCCGCCATCTACTGTCCCCGTCCGGTGGTCGCGTGCGACGCGGCGCGTCGTTCCCGGGCGATCTGCTGCACCGCGCCGAGCCCGTTGTACTTGGGCTTGGCCAGTGTCGGAGACTTGGAGGCCAGATACACCAGCGGCCACGTCACCAGGAACACCACGACGACGTCGAGGATGGTGGTCAGGCCGAGCGTGAACGCGAAGCCCTTGACCTGCCCGACGGCCAGGAAGTACAGCACTGCGGCGGCCAGGAAGCTCACCGCGTTGCCCGACAGGATCGTCTTGCGCGCCCGCGCCCAGCCGCGTGGCACCGCCGAGCGGAACGACCTGCCCTCGCGGATCTCGTCCTTGATGCGTTCGAAGAACACCACGAACGAGTCGGCCGTCGTGCCGATGCCGATGATCAGACCGGCGATGCCTGCCAGGTCGAGCGTGTAGTTGATGTACCTGCCCAGCAGCACCAGGATCGCGAAGACAACCGCGCCCGCGGCCACCAGCGACAGGGCGATGAGCAGACCGAGCACGCGGTAGTAGAGCAGCGAGTAGAGCAGCACCGCCGCCAGGCCGACGGCGCCGGCGATCAGGCCGGCCCGCAGCGACTGCAGCCCCAGCGAGGCAGAGACCGTCTCGGCCTCCGACGACTCGAACGACAGCGGCAGCGACCCGTACTTGAGCACGTTCGCTAGTTCGCGGGCCGTGTCGTTGGTGAACGACCCGGTGATCTGGGTGCGCCCGCCCGGGATCGCCTCGCGGATCTCGGGAGCGCTGACCACCTGTGAGTCGAGGGTGAACGCGGTCTGGGTGCCGACGTTGGCCGCGGTGAAGTCGGCCCAGATCTTGGCGCCCTCGTCCTTGAACTGGACGTCGACGACGTACTGACCCTGCTGCTGGTCCAGGCCGGACGTGGCGTCCTGGATCTGCTCGCCGCTCATGATCGACTTGTTGAGCAGGTAGACCGTCTGGCCGTCGGTGGAGCAGGTGATCAACGGCAGGTTGGGATCGTCGTTGCCGGCGAGGACGTCCTCGTCGCCGCAGCGGGTGGCCTGGAACTGCAGGGCCAGCAGCTGGATGGACGGGTCGGCGCTCTGCCTGAGCTGCTTCTCGTCGGAGATGCGCTGCGCCAGATCCTTGCGCTCGTCGCTCTGACCGGGCGGGGTCTGCCCGGGCGGGGTCTGCCCGGGCGGCGGGGTCTGCCCCGGTGGCCGATTCTGCGCAGGCGGCGCCTCCTGGCGGGGGGTGGCGGGCGCGGGTTCGGTGGTGGG
>NZ_JAUMSQ010000340.1:0-4028 GCF_030519285.1 Mycolicibacterium arseniciresistens | reverse complement strand
CGCGGCCGCCGAACTGGCGCTCGCCGGTGGCCCCGGCGCGGCCACCATCGACGCGATCGCCAAGCGCGCCGCCGTCAGCCGCACCACCGTCTACAAGTGGTGGCCGTCGTCGGCGGCGATCGTGCTCGAGGGCCTGCTCGGCTCCACCGTGGACTCCCTCATCCGGCCCGCGGGCAGCAGCACCCGCGAGGCGCTCACCCACCACGTGCGCTCGCTCAACGCGATCCTGTCCGACGCCGCCACCGGCCCGCTGGTCCGCCGGGTGATCAGCGCCGCCGACGCCGACCGCGACGTCGGCACCGCGCTGCTCGACCAGTGGCTGCTGCCGCGGCGGGCCGCACTGGTCGCGGTGTTGCACGACGCCGCGGGCCGCGGTGAACTGCGCGACGGCGCCGACCCCGAGGTGGTCGTCGACGCGCTGGTGTCGCCGGCCTACTACCGCCTGGTGTTCGGTCTGCCCGCCCTCGACGACGACGCGCTGACCGGTCTCGTCGACACGGTGTGGCGGGGCTGCGCCCGCCTGCCGTGATCCGCGCGGCCCGGCGAACTGCTGCGCCGAAGGGGTCTGATCCGCGGCGATACTGAGCACATGTCCCAGCATCCGCCGCACCCGCCCGCCGCGTCGCCGGCCCAGCGGCGGGACGCCAGGAGGACGGGCATCCTGGCCCCACTGGTGGTCTTGGCCGCCTGCGTCTCGGTGTTCTGGTCGATGCTCGCCGGCGCCACCGCCGTCGACGTGTGCCGCAGCGGGTGCGATGCCGGCGTCAACCTCACGGTCTTCGGCTGGGTGTGGGGCGGCGCCGCCGTCGCCTTCGTGCTGATGACGGTCGGCATCAGGCGGGCGCGCAGACAGGGCAGGCCCACCTGGCCCTGGCCCGCCGCGGCGCTCGCGATCATCTGCTTCACCGCGGTGTCGGGCGTGTTCATCGTCAGTGCGATCGCCGGGATGTTGTGACTGCTCAGGTGTGAGCCCTGCGCCATCGGGTACGCCTCACCCGATGACAGCCCAGCCCCCAGACCCGGATCCCGTCGACACCCCCGGGCTCGAACCCGGCGGCGGCGTCGCGCCCGGCGACACCCCGCCCGACTCGTCGCACGTCAGCCAGTCGGCGAACACCGACCCCACACCCGCCCGCCGGTTCACCCCGGGCGCGATCGCCGCGTTCGCGATCGTCGGGGTCATCGCGGCGGTGTTCTTGGTGGTGGCGGTGCTGCGGCTGCTCGAGATCGCGGGCGTGTTCCGCTGACCCTCAGCGGTTGACCTTGCGCACCTTGTAGCTGGACGGCCAGGACATCCGGTCCTCGTCGCCGACCAGCGGGGTGCCCTTGCCTCCCACCCTGACGTCGTAGGCCTCCTCGCCTGCGCCGGTCTCCCGGTCGGCGTGCTCCTTGGCCAGGTAGTACAGCTCGTCGATGGTGGCCTCGCCGTAGGCGACGAACGTGGTGTTGCGTTGCGCGTCGTCGATGCCCGCTGTCATCCGGTCGGGCAGCACCTTCGACGCCAGCGCCGCCGCGCCGAGCAGCAGGAACGGGATCACCCAGTAGCAGATGAACGACAGCGGGGTGTCGGCGTCGAAGATGGTGGCCTGGCCGTAGACCAGCGGCGGGATCACCGACGAGATCGTCATCCCGGCGAATGCCGCGATCCAGATCCAGGTCAGCAGCGTGGTGATGCGCTCGAACAGTTCGCTCTTGAGCACATTGGCAGGCCGGCCCACCTCGGCGAACTCGCGGACGAAGGGCCGGCCCGCCAGCAGGCCGATCAGCGCCACGGCGAAGATCCCGAGATTGCCGAGCGGCTGCAGCCACTCCGCCATGAACGCCTCGCTGGTGGTGAACGACAGCACCGTCAGCACCGCGAAGACGATCACCGCGCCCAGTTCCAGGGTGCGGCCCGGCCAGTGCAGCGCCCGGCCGATCCCGAAGCCGGCGACCGCGATCGCCAGCGCCGCCAGGACGGCGGTGCTCGCCGGCACGTTGCCGACGAGCACCCAGTACACGATCCACGGCGCGAAGCCGAACAGTGTGCTCACGGTCGGTCAGTCTATGGCCGAAGGCCGCCGGCCGGGCCGCGTCCGGTCAGCGAGTCCACGATGGTGCGGGTGGCGAACTCCGCCCGGTGGCGCGGATACGAACGGCCCTCGCGCAGAACGGCATACACGATGCCGCCGACGATCGCGTCGGCCGCGGCCTCGGCGACCGCCTCGTCGACCCCGTCCGCGAGCAGCCGCGACTGCACCGCCTCCTGCAGCGGCCCGCTGAACCCGCTGCGCAACCGGTCCGCGGTGTCGTCGTGCTCGATGGAGGCCACCGTGAGGATGCGCAGCATCGCCGATCCTCGCGCGGTGGTGAGGGTGGCCGCCAGCCTGCCCGCCCACCGGGCGAGGTCGGCGGTGACGTCGTCGGAGTACGCCACCGGGCGCAGAATCCGGTCGGCGTCCTCGAGCAGCACGTCGGCCACCAGTGCGGGCCGGCTCGGCCACCAGCGGTAGATGGTCTGCTTGCCGACCCCGGCGCGGGCAGCGACGGCCTCGATGCTCATCCCGTCGAAGCCGCGCTCCAGCAGTAGTTCCCGGGTGGCGGAGACGATCGCGGCGCGCGATTTCTCGCTGCGCCGTCGCGGTGCGGTGTCGAGCGGTGGCACTCCCACCCCCTCCGCGGTCGTCGGCCGGATCCCGGCTAGCGTAACCTAGCGCGAGACGAGACGGTCCGTCTCGCCCGACGACGAACGGAAGCGGTGGCAGTGGCCTCGAGGAGTCTGGTCATCGGCGCGAGCGGGTTCCTCGGCTCGCACGTCACCCGGGCGCTGGTGACGCAAGGCGACGACGTGCGGGTGCTGATCCGCACCACCAGCTCCACCCGCGGCATCGACGGCCTCGACGTCGAGCGCCGCTACGGCGACGTCTTCGACACCGCGGCGGTGCGCGACGCGATCAGCGGATGCGACACCGTGTACTACTGCGTGGTCGACGCCCGGCCCTGGCTGCGCGACCCGGCGCCGATGTGGCGCACCAATGTCGACGGGCTGCGCAGCGTGCTGGACATCGCCGCGCAGGCGCCGCTGCACCGGTTCGTGTTCACCAGCTCCATCGGCACCATCGGCCGGGTCCGCGACGGCCTCGCCACCGAGCAGACCGCCCACAACTGGCTCGACGAAGGCGGCGAGTACATCCGCACCAGGGTGGCGGCGGAGAACCTGCTGTTCGACCATTGCCGCGACCGCGGGCTGCCCGGCGTCGCGATGTGCGTGGCCAACACCTACGGCCCCGGTGACTGGCTGCCCACCCCGCACGGCGGTCTCGTGGCCGCCGCGGCCCGCGGGAAGCTGCCGTTCTACGTCGCCGGGGCGCAGTCGGAGGTGGTGGGTGTCGAGGACGCGGCACGCGCCATGCTGCTGGCCGGCCGGGTCGGGCGGGTCGGCGAGCGCTACATCGTCTCCGAACGATTCATGAGTGCCCGCGACGTCTACGCCTGTGCCTGCGACGCCGTCGGGACGACGCCACCGCGGGTCGGTGTGCCGCTGCCGGTGATGTCGGCGCTCGGCGCGGCCGGGGAGGCGGCGGCCCGGATCCGGGGCCGTGACACCCGGTTGACGCGGATCAGCGTGCGGCTCATGCACATCATGTCGGCGATGGACCACTCGAAGGCGACCCGCGAACTCGGCTGGCAGCCGCGGCCGGCGACCGACGCGATCGCCGAGGCCGCCCGATTCTTCCGCGACCGGCGGCGGCGCGACACCACCGCGGCCGAGGAGGCGTCATGACCATCGGGCTCACCCCGGAGCAGCAGCACCTGACCGACGCCGTCGCGCAGTTCGCGGCGCGCCACGCCCCGGTCAGCCACACCCGCGAGCTGCTCGACCAGCTCGCCGGAGGCGAACTGCCGCCATGGTGGAACGAACTGGTGGCCAACGGCTTCCACGCGGTGCATCTCCCGGAGAGCTGCGGCGGTCAGGGTGGCACGCCGGCCGACACGGCATGCGTCGTCGAGGCCGCCGCCGGGGCCGCGCTGCCAGGACCGCTGCTGCC
>NZ_JAUMSQ010000034.1:0-51925 GCF_030519285.1 Mycolicibacterium arseniciresistens | reverse complement strand
CGCGACCGGCCTGGCGGTGTGCGCGGCGCTGGTGCTGCTGTCGGTGCGGCCGGTGCCCACGGGAACGGGCGCACCCGCGCGCCAGGTGGTGGTGGAGATGCCCACGCCGTCGACGGCGCCGCGACAGCTGTCACCGCGTGAGCAGGTGCAGGCGGCCGTGGTGGCTTCGGCGGATCTGCGCGCGGTCCCGGCCAATCTGTCCCCGGCACTGGACGCGATCGCGAAACCGGAGGCGTTCGTCAACGGCTGCGTGCTCTCCTGGCCGGACGTGCAGCAGCCCGAGTGCGCGTCGGGTGATCCGGCGTCACCGGTCGGGGTCGCACTCGTCGGTGACTCCCACGCGGCGATGTGGCAGCCCGGCATCGAAGACATTGCCAGGGAGCGGCATTGGCGGTTGTCGACCATGAGCAAGGTGACGTGCCCGCTGATGGAGTTGCCGATCAGCAGCCCCTATCTGGGCCGCGAGTTCACCGAGTGCGTGCAGTGGCGCCGGGACACTGTGCGCCGGCTGGAGCGGGAGCGTCCGCAGGTCATCGTGGTCGACATGTCACGGCGCTACGGCGCTGACTTCGGCTTCGTCGCCTACGACCCGGTGTGGCTCGACGCACTGACGCGGCTGGTGTCGCGGTTGCGGGCAACCGGTGCACAGGTGCTGGTGCTCGGACCGGTGCCCGACCCGAACGGCACGGTGCCGACGTGTCTGTCCGGGCACATGAACGACGTCGTCGCGTGCTCGCCCGACCGGCCGAAGGCCCTGAACGATGCGGGAATCGGGGCCGAGGCGGCGGCCGTCGCGGCGGGCGGCGGGTCCTACGCGGCGCTGTCGGACCTGTTCTGCACGGCCGAGCGCTGCCCGGTGATCGTCGGTGACACGCTGGTCTACCGCGACGACAACCACATCACGTCGGAGTACGCGACGGTGCTGGGGCCCCTGGTGGCCGGGATGGTGGAGCACCTGCTGGGCTGACGGCCGGCAGTCGAATGGAGAAAGCCCCGGAGCCATTTCGGCTCCGGGGCTTCGTCTGGGGGGTGCGGTCAGCTCGCCGCCTTGGCGTCCTTGCCGGCCTTGCTGTCTTTGTCGTCGGCCTTGTCTCCGCCGAGCGCCTTCTTCACATCGTCGCCCGCCCTCTTGATGCCTGTGCCGACCTTCTTCGCGGTGTCGTGGACGCCTTTCTGCGCGCCCTTCACCGTGTCGTTGATCTGCTTGCGGCCGTCTTTCGCGATGCGGTCGAGTTCGCTTCGAGCGCTCTTGAAATTCTTGTCCGTCTGCTCGAGGGCATCCTTTGCAGCCTTGCCAAACGGAATCTTGGTTCCATCATCGCCGTTCTGGAGATCCGCGCCCTCGTCGAGCAGGTCCTCGCCGCCTTCGTCGTCGGAGGCGGTGGGCAGATTCGGTGCCGCGTCGGTGGTCACAGCCTGCTTCATGCCGGGGTCGGCCGCGGCGACGGTTGTCTCCGGCTCGGCCAATGTGCTCGGTTGCAGGATGTCCGCGTCGGCTGTCGCTTCGTCATCGGCCGGCAGTTGCGCGGCGCCCGGCAGACCTTCCGATAGTTCTCGGATGATGTTGGTCACCTGCAGCGCGAAGTTCGAGGATCCGTCCGCGTACGACCCGATGTTCTCGTTCAAGAACTCGGTGATCAGTGCACCCAGCGGTGCCGCCGTGGCGTTGAAGACCGGGTTCACGAGTGCATCGATCGCGAGCTGTGGGCTGGGAACGTTCAGAACCCCGGTCACGCTGGTCAATTGGGTAGGTACGTTCAGGCCCGCGTTGAGCACGAGCGGAGGGATGACACCGTCCGGGGACTGTTGGTCCGGAGCAGTCCCGACCTGCAAATGGGGCAGCAGACCCACGCCGAACAGCGACGGCCCGGAGAATCCGAACCCGGTCGTGCCCGCGTTCACCCTGCCGAGGGAGTACACGATCGGTAGCACGCCGAACGGAGTCGTCAGCAGGCCGACGGTCTGCCCGCTGTTGTAGTTGATCCCGTTGGTGCCGAAATAGGTCGAGTTGAGTGTGTTGAGGCTGGTGTAACTCGTGCCTAGCAGGGGCATTGCGAACGACTGCAGATTCGTGCCGAGCAGCGTGGACACGCCCGTGGCGGTCGGGAACACCACGCCCGGAGTGGCGACCGTGCCGAAGGAGGCGAGCCCTAGAGGCAGGGTCAGACCGGCGCCGGCCAACGGCACCGCCACAACCGTTTCGGGCACCTCGATGCCGAGCACGTCCAGCGCACCGACGGCAAGTGTCGGCATGGTCGCCAGATAGCCGAACGAGCCTCCTAGCGGGAGCGTGTAATTGCCGGTTGCGGTCGGCAACCATGCCGTCACGGAGGGGGTTTCGAGGACGTCGAGGGGCGTGAGTATTCCCGCGATGGTCGCTCTGAGAGCAGCGGGCAACGGCTGCCCCAAGAGGGTCGTCTGGTCGAGAATCTCGGCGACGAGCGCGCTTCCTGTGAGCCCATCCAACTGGGCGAAGATGTTCGTGACGTTGCTCGAACCGTCGATGCCGAGCACCGGCCACAGGAAGGACGAGGTGAAGCTCGTCGTCTGAACCGTCAGGCCGAGCGCGTCGATGACGTCGTCCAACGTGGGCACGCTCAACAGCGGATTACCAGCGACTACGTCGAGCAGGCCGTCGACCACGGCGAGAACGCCGGCCGTCTCCAGCAGCAGAGGCGCCAGCGCACCGAGCCCGAGGTCGCCGGGGAGGTTGAGCGCTGCCGCCAGATCTGTGGCGGCATTCGGGGGCAGACCGGGGATCGCACCCAGATTCGGTACCGTTCCGACCGCATTCAGCACGAGGGACAGCGTCTCCACCAGGCTCGCCAGCGAGTTGACCTCGACCTGGTCCACGTCGGCATCGACGGACGGCAGCACGCCACCGGTGAGCGCCGCGAGCGGATTCAGCACAGCTCCGAGGGCGTTCGTGAAGTTCGCCTGGGTGTACAGGAGGTTGTTCAGGCTGTCCGAGCTGTTCTCGATGATCTGCGTGTAGTTGGGGCTGGCCGCCAACGAGACGGGGATGGTGACCGATCGATCGGTGTCGGGAGGCGGCGGTGCCATGCCCACCGTGAGGGCCGCCGACGTGACTGTCGCCGCCCCCGCCGCCGCGAACTTCTTTGCAGATCCGCTGCGCTTGCGATGCTTCGACTTCTTCGTCGTCGCGGCCATATGACAGTCCTCTCGACCGTTCTCAGGTTGCTCTCAGGCACCATAACAGGGCTTACGAGATCTGCGACACATTGCTGAAAAATTGTCGTCGCCATCAACAACAAACCGGCGGAGGGCCCCTACCGGCCGCCGGACGGGCGTCCCCGCTGTTCAGCCGCTGATTCGCGAGCGGGGCGGCCCCGGTGAGCAAATCTCGGACCCGAGACTGGCTAAGTTGCTGATCTCGACTGACGGCGTCGCTCACGACGTCGGTAGCCCGTGCGAACGCAAACATCTCCGGCATCAAGGCCACCCGGCTGTCATCGCAGCACGTCACCACATTCGGAAGCACTTCTGGCACTTGATGCAACAACGAAATCCGTCGTTAGCTGCAACCCCGCAGGATTCCGGCGAGCACCGCCTCGGTCTGGGCCGCATAACCGCCGCCGAACAGCACGACATGCGCGAGCAGCGGGTACAGCTGGTGCAGTCCGACGCGGTCGCGCCACCCGGCGCGCAGCGGATGCACGCCGTGGTACCCGGCGATCACGTCGTCGAGATGCGGACAGCCGAACAACGCCAACATCGCCAGATCGGTCTCCCGGTGGCCGCCGTGCGCGGCCGGATCGATCAGCACCACGCCGTCCGGCGTCCACATCACGTTGCCGCTCCACAGGTCACCGTGCAGACGCGCCGGCCGGTCGTCGTCGTCGAACCGCCCGGCCCGACACACGTCGGCCACGCCCTCGATCGCGGCGCGGCCCTCGGCGCTCATCCGCGGCGCCGCCGCCTCGGCCATCGGCCGCAGCCGCTCGAGGGCGTAGAACTCGCCCCAGGAATCATGGCCGGTCAGCGACATCGGCAGCGGACCGCTCAGCGGACCGAAGAAGCCGCCGCCTCGCCAACCCTGCGGGCCCGCGCCGAACGCGTCGGCTCCGGCATCGTGTGTCACCGCCAGTGCCGCACCGAACTCCCGCGCCGCCGCCCGCGCCGGCGCCGCCGTCACCAGGCGCTCCAGCGTCAACGACGTCGCGTCGTGGGACACCACCCGTGCGCAGCGGGCACCGCCTGCGGCGGCCAGCCACCGCAGACCTGCCGCCTCGAGGGCGAAGAAGCCATCGGGCGCCGCGGCGTTGCGTTTGACGAAGTCCGTCATCGCCGCCGCCGGCGCGGCACGCCGGCGATCAGTCCGATGATTCGATCCCGCACCGGCACCGGCACATTCGACATGAAGGCGACCTGCAGCCTCGGCCCGACACCGACGATGTAGCGGGCCTTCGGCCGCCGTGCCGTCAGTGCCCGCTCGACGACGGCGGCGACCTTCGCGGCCGGGACCGTCATCCTGCGCGCGGCGGGGACGAATTTCTTCATCCCCGCGATGTGGCCGGCGTACAACGCGGCGAACTCGGCGGACAGTCCCGCCTCGGTGTCGGTCACCATGGTGTCCGCCAGCCGCCACATGTCGGTGTCGGTCTGCGCCGGTTCCACGACGGCGACCGCGACGCCCCACGGCCGCAGCTCGACCCGCAGCGCGTCCGCGGCGCCTTCGAGCGCGAACTTGGAGGCGCTGTATGCGCCCAGCATCGGTACCGAGAGCCGCCCGTTGACACTCGAGACGAAGACCACCCGGCCCTGCGAGGCGCGCAGCTTCGGCAACACCGCTCGCGTGACGGCGAGCTGACCGAACACGTTGACCTCGAACTGTTCTCGCCACGCCGCCGGATGGATCGCCTCGACCGGCCCTGCGACGACGATGCCCGCGTTGTTCACCACCGCGTCCAATCGCGCAGGCAGCGCGCCGGCCAGCGCCGCAATCTGGGCCTCGTCGGTGACGTCGAGCAGCACCGCCGACACCCGATCGATCGCCGCCACCGCCTCGGCGTCCGCCGCGGTCCGCACGCCCGCGACGACGTCCCAGCCCGCCGCCGCCAGGTGCGCCACGAGTTGGCGGCCGATACCTCTCGAGGCCCCGGTGATCAGTACGGTCGGCATCGCCTGACCCTAGTGGCCTGCGGCGGGCGCGCGGCGGTGACGCAGGACGGCCGTCACCACCAGCACCACCACACCGACGAAGCTCAGGCCCGCCCCGGCGATCGCGCCGAAGACCCCACCGATGAACCCGCCGACGCCGACGTCGTCCCCGACCCCGAAGGAATCCGAGGGCAGTCCGGTGCAGGTGATCCGGTACTCGCCGGCATCCTGCGCGGTCACCGTGAAGATCGCCTCCCAGTCGTTGAGGGTCAGCGAGCCGTCGAAGCGCTCCATCCGCACGGAGTTACCCGGCCGGTTGGCGACGTCGCAGTTGACGTCGTGCGCCCCCGCCCCGCCGCTGTCGACGAACACCACCCTGGTGGCGCCCGCATCCATCTGCACCACGACGGCGTCACCGCTGGAGAAGGTGTCCGAGTCGCCGGGCGCCTTCCCGATCACGTCGACGATCATCGCCACGGCCACCGCAGCCCCGACCAGGCCGAGGAGCACCAGCACCGCACCGACCAGATACCAGGCCTTCCTCGGCGGGCGCTTGCCCGGTGGCGGCGGATGGAACCCGGGGGCCGGGCTCCACGGCTGTTCCGGGTGACTACCGGCGGGCGCCTGCGGGTATCCGAACTGAGCCGGATTCGGCCGGGGCGGCGGCACATTGGGGCCGGCGCCGGAGTTCCAGGCGGACGGATCATTCGACACTGACGGCTCCCCTCGATGCATGTCCCGCGATGACCCTAACCGTCCGCATCGGGCCCGAACCTGAAGATCGCCGCCGCGCCCGCCACGACCAGTGCCGCAAGGGCGATCACCGGCGCCACCGTCACCAGGGTCAGCGTCGCCCCCACCACCGCTCCCCCGCACATCGTCAACACCACCGCGTACCGAAGCTTCTCCCGCTCACCGGTGCCACCGGCCAGTCTGCTGTCGAAGCCGAGCCCGACGATCGTCGACGTCAGCACCGTGGTGCTGAGTTCCTGGATGCCGAACAACCGGGCCGTGGCGTTCTGGCTGCCGAACACCACCGCGAGGCCGGCGATCAGGACGAGTTTCCCGCCGTCGTGATACTCGAGGACACCGGTGCCCGCGAGCACCGAAAGGATGAGCAGAGCAACGACTTCCACGCCGAGCGCCACCGTCAGCCAGCGACGCACCGCACTGTCGAGGTGACGCGCCAGCCGGCCACCGACGACGGTGCCGGCCACGAAGCTCACGAACGCCACGATCGCCGCGGTCAGGTCCACCCCGGAATCGGGGACGAACCAGAAGCCCAGGAAGATGACGTTGCCGGTCATGTTGGCAACGAACACATGGCCGAGCACCAGGACGCTGACCGCGTCGACCAGTCCGGTGGCGAACGTCAACAGCAGGAGCGCGGCGACCGTCGCCCGCTGCGAGACAGGTGACGCGACGGCCATGGCGCCCAACCTCTGTCGGGCTAGATCTGAGGTGTCAGATCCAGCTTGGTGACGGCGTTCATCCGGGTGATCATCCAGTGCGCATCCTGGCGCTCCAGGGTGAGGCGGTAGGACAGGTACCGCAGCGACGGGATGTTCTTGCTCACCGGACTCGTCGACACCGAGTTGGTGTACACCAGCGCGGTCGCCTCCGTCGGGGTCAGCGTCTCCACCGCCGCGCCCATCACCTCGGTGGTGTTGGTGACCTGCGCCTGCTTGTTGGTGGCCACGATCGCGTCGATGTAGCGGCGGTACTCCGACGCGAATTCACCTGTGAGGTAACGCGACGACCGGTCCGGCAACGTCTCCATGTCGTCCGGCGTGTAGGTCCACAGCGTGGTGACCGCCTCGGTCGCGGTGCGGGCGATGTCGACCTTGATGTCCACCGACGCGCGGTCGGCCAGATAGGGCTGCAGCTGCGATGCCGCGAACGCCGTGGCGCCGACGAACAGTACGCCGGCAGCGGCGGCCGCCGCGATCAGCCGACGCCCGGCCGGCCGGTGCGGCACCAGGATCGGTTCCGGCTCGGGTTCCCGGGGCGCCTCGTCAGCATCGTCGGCTGCTGCCTCATCAGCGTCCTCGTCAGCGTTCTCGTCAGTGTCCTCGTCGCGCTCCTCGTCGGCATCGTCGTCGGACACACCGGCGGCCTCCTCCGCGGCCTCCTCGTCCGGCTCGACGGGATAGACCGGGCCCGTGGCGGCGGCCGGTTCGCCGGTCGCGACGGGCGGTTCAGCCGGCGGCGCGTCGGGCTCGGCGGCCACCCGCGTGCGCCGCGACTTCCCGACCGGGGTGCGCGGCGCAGCGGAATCTTCGGATTCCGTTGTGTCGACGGCGGTTTCGCCGGTGGACGGGTCCGTCTTGCGGCCACGGCCGAACGGCCACCACCGTCGTCGTCCCGTCGGCCCGGTGTCCGCCACGGTCTGCGTGCCGGTGTCGACGTCGCCGTCCCGGTCGGGATCCGTGGTCAGATCACCTGGATCAGGTTGCTGATCTTCCACTCTTGTCCTTCCTGGGATGCGGTCGCCACCCACCGGCTGCCGCTCTCGATCGTCGACTTGCCGTCCGGCGACTTGGTGCTGATCTTGGTGGCCACGAGGACGTCGGCGCTGCCGTCGGTGTTCCAGCGTTGCACGCCGGCCTCCAGCACCGAGCCCGTCGTGGGTTCGCCGCGGGCGACCTGGATGACGATCTCGTTGAGCTTCTGGCGGAACGTCTTGGCGAACTCGCCGGTGCCCTGGGCCAGGATGCGGTCCGCGTAGGCGTTGGCGTTGAAGGGATCGAGCGTCGTGTACGACGTCATGAAGCTGCGCACGTAGCCCAGCGCCGCGGCGTCATCGGTCTGCGCGCGGTGGCTCCGCTCGTGACTGACCAGCATCAGCGTGCTCGCCGTGATCGCTGCCGCGACGAGCAGCGTGGCGATCGCCGCCACGATCGGCAGCCCCCACCGGATCGGCGGCTTCGGTTCGATGCGGAAGAAGTAGTCGGGCTCCCCCGACTCCACCTTGCGCCGGGGACTCACTGGGTCGCCCCGTTGATGAGTGGCCGTTTGAGCACCGCGAGGTTGGACACCCGCCACTGGCCGCCCGACTTCTCGAAGTCGACCCGCAGGGTGGCGGTGATGAACTTCAGGTCCTTCGGGTCGGTGCCCCGCTGGCCCTGCATCGCGAGCAGCATCGCCGCCCGGTCCTTGGTCACGCCGGGGAGCACCGCGCTGCTGACGGCCCAGTACTCGTTGGTGCTGGCACCGGACTTCTTTGCCGCGTCCTGCTGCTCGGTGAGCTGCGCGCGGTACGAGTCGGTGGCCAGGCCCTGCGCCCTGGCGAAGTCGTCGGCCATGGTGTCCAGGCCGTAGCTCAGCATCTGCTCGACGATCCGCGGGCCCTGCTCGGCGATCTGCTGGTGCGCCTGGTCGACGGCCCGCTCCTGGCGGTACACCACGAGGTAGCTCAGTCCGACGGCGAGTGCGCAGACCACCACGGCGGCCAGCAGCACCTTTCCCGCGGTGCGGCGGACGTCGCGTTCGGGGCGATCGGACACCCGGACCTCGGTGCCCGTCAGCAGGTCGGCGAAGGTGCGGTTCCTGCCGTCCCACAGCGGCCACAACCAGCCGACCAGCAGCGCGGCCGTGTCCAGCAGGTGCGCGAGGTCGCGCACCAGCAGCCGCCACACCCCCGCGGCGGTGCCGTCCCGGCGTACGACGCGGATACCTGCCACCGCGCGCCCGACCGACCAGCCCGTCGTCGCGGGCAGCAGCCAGCGGTTGGCCATCGTCGCCAGCACCGCCGCGGCTCCGGCGACGGTGAAGACCCAGAACAGCCATCCCGTCTCGAGGGCGGTGAACGCGCACAGCGCCATCGTCGCCGCCACCGCGACCCCCGGCAGCACGTCCAGCGCGATCGCCGCCGCCCGCGCCTGCCACGACGCCGGCCTGCCGTCGGGAGTGCCGGCGGCGGTCGCTTCGTGCGGTGGGGCGTCGAGGACAGCCGTCACGATGCGACCGTGTCGAGCTTGGCCACCTTGTACGTGCCGTCGTCGGGGGCCATCTGCACACGCAGCCGGTAACCCTGCTCCTGATCGGAGGCCTCTGAGTTGGTCACCTTGGTCCGCACCGCGACGAGCACGTTGATCGAACCGTCGTCGTTGTGCTTCTCCACCGCGGCCCGGATGTCGGACACCTGCACCGCGACGTTCGCCGCCCGGTAGGCGTCGACGAGCATTCCGCCGTAGAGACCCGCCTGCACGGCGAAGTCCCCGGTCGAACACTCCAGGATCTTCGCCTGACTTGCGCTCATCGCGGCGGCGTCGGGCGCATGGGTGGCCGCCACGCACTCCTTGGCCGACTGCAGCGCGGTGGCCTCGTTGCGCGCCAGCGTCCGGCTCTCGTCGTTCGACCGGAGCGTGAGGTAGCCGCCGACGCCCGCGCCGACCGCCAGTACCACCAGCGCCGCGCAGATCCCGCCCACCCAGCCGCGGCCGAGCCGCGTCGGGCGACGATCGTCCACGGGGGTGGGCGGTGCCGTCTCCGCATCGACGGCTGCCTGGTCAGGGCCGTCCGCGGTGGTGTCTTCGATGGGTTCTTCGGTTGTCGTCTCGGTTGATACTGCTAACGACTCGTCCGGCGTTTGGTCAGCATCGGTGGGGTTCAGCTGGCGGGTGCCAGCATCTCCTTCCATCCGTCGTCTCCTGGGTTATTCGAGTTGCTGACGTTGTACCTGACGCCGTCAGGTCCGACCACCTCACCGCTGGACGGGTTGTACACCGCGGCACCGGGAGGTCCTGCTGCCGGAGTGTAGACGCAGGGGTTGGGCTGCTGTCCACTGCACTCGACGCGCCCCTGTCCGGGCGGGCTGATCGGATCGCTGATCGGCGCAGGTGGCGTCGGCAGCTGGTCGGCGGGCAGCGGGTTCATCCCGTTGTTGATCGACGGCGCCGGGATGACGCCCGGGCGGCCCGGGTGCACGGGCTGGTCGCATCGAGCGGCAGGCGCCGGGCAGCTGAGGATCTGGTTCGGGTCGCCGTACCACGGGTTGGTGCCCAGCGGCACGTACGGTTCGTCGCTGCGGCACTCCCGAGGCGTCGCGGCTCGCTTGCCCGGGACGTCGGCACACGGATAATTACGTGCGCCACGAACGGCGTTGGCCTGGAAGTCCTTCGGGATCTTGCAGTACGTGCCCGACGGCAGCGGCGCTGTCGACGTGTCGGCAGGCGATCGCCACTCCGAAGCCGGCAGGAAGCCGGTCAGACACCCCGGTGGCTGGTTGATCGACAGGCCGAAGTGCAGCAGGGCCTCACCCTCGAGGATGGTGCCTGCCTGGGCAATCGCCGCGCCCTGAGGCAGCACCACCAGCCCCTGCTCCAGGCCTTTGTTGTAGCGCTTGAGCATGTCGATGACGACGGCGAGGTTCGCGAGCGTCTGCGGCAGGGACTCGCGGACGTCGCCGAACACCGACTCGAGCTGCTGGGCGGTCGGCGCCGCCTGCTGCAGGCCGCTGCGCAGCGCCGCGTCCTGCTCAGCCGACTGCGCGGCCAGAGTGTTCAGGTTGCGCGACCACTGGGCGATGTTGTCTCGGGACTGCGCCTGGCTCTCCAGGATCGGCGCCGAGTTGGCGATGATGTCGTTCACCGGGTCGAGGTTGTCCTTGAAGCCCTGGGCGATGTTCGTCGTCGAGTCGACCAACCGTTGCAGCGCCGGGCCGAGTCCACCGACCGCCTCCGACGTCTCCGTCAGCAGCGAGTCGATCTTCTCTTTGGGCAGCACCTGAAGGCCGTTGTTCGCGGCGTCCAGGGCGGGGCCGACCTCACTGGGAACCGTGCTGTCGGTGATGGTCTGACCGTCGGCGAAGAACTGGTTCGACTCCCCTGCGGGCACCAGGTCCAGGTACTGCTCGCCGATCGCCGAGACCGAGTGCACGTTGGCCACTGTGTCGCGCGGGATTTTGTACCGGTTGTCGATGCTCATCGTCGCCCTGGCGCCGTCCTCGGTGGGCTCGACGGCGGTCACCTTGCCGATCGTGGTGCCGCGGTAGGTGACGTTCGCCGTCGAGTACAGCCCGCCCGACCGTGGCAGGTCGGCGTGCAGCGTGTACTGCCCGATGCCGGCCAGGCTCGGAATGCGCAGGTAATACCAGCCCAACGCCACCAATGCGAGCAGCGTCAGGATGGCGAAGAGCACCAACTGGATCTTGATGAAGCGAGTTAGCACAGCTCACTCACCCCTTTCGACCAGTGGTCCGTTCGGCGCGTTGTGCGCGTTCGGCGTGAACCGCACATCCGGGATCATCGTCGCCGGGTCGCGGCCCCATGACTGCTCGAGTGCGCGCAGCATGCCCGATACACCCGTACCCGTGAGGAAGCCGTTGTCGACCGCCGACAGCGTCAGGTCGACCAGCAGCGACACGTTGATGTAGTCACCGCGCACCACCTTCGGAACGTTGTCGATGCTGAACGGCGCGGTGAGCATCAGCTTCAGCGCTCCGATCAGGTACGGAGCCGACTTGGCGAGCTGCTTGAGCGGCCGCTGCAGGTTGTTCAGGTTGGTGTTCAGCGGATCACTGGCCTGACCGAGGTACGTGTCGGCCGCGCTGCTGATCCGGCCGACCGCCTGCACGGCGTCGGCGAACAGGTCCCTGGTGTCCGCGAAGTGCTGGATAAGCGGCGGGAACTCGGTGAGCACCCGGTCCAGCGTCTCGTTGCGGCTCGCGACGATGTTCAACAGCCGGTTGGTCGAGTCGATCGCCCTCGTCAGGTCCTCGCGCTGCTGGTTCAGCTCGTCGGTGAACACGTCGAGCCGGTTGAGGAACTCACGGATCTGATCGCCGCGACCGGTCAACACATTGTTGATCTCGGTCTGGATCACCTCGAGGTTCGGGATACCGCCGCCGGTGAGGATGTTGCCGATGCTGGCCAGCACGCGCTCGGTGGTGGGGAACGCCGAGGCGTTGCGGAGCTCGATGGTGTCGCCGCTGCGCAGCTCACCCTGCGGGTCCTCCGGCGCTGCCAGCTCCACGTGCTGCGAACCCAGCAGGCTGGTCTGGCCGATCTTCGCCGTCGCGTTGCGTGGAAGCTTGACGTCGGACTGGACCTTCAGCGTCAGCGTCGCGACCCAGTTCTTCAGCTCGATCGCCTGCACGCTGCCGACGTAGACGTCGGCCACCCGGACGCGACTGTTCACGTTGAGCGCCAGGGTGTCCGGCATCTGCACGTAGATCGTCATGCTGTCCCCGCTGGAGCCGGGACCACTGGGCAGCGGCACATTGGCGATGCCCTTCCACGACCCGCAGGACGTGAGCATCACAGCCGCGACGGCCAGCGCAGCCGTGCGGAATGCGACGCGGCGGGCCGAAACGGACCGACCCGGGAATCGCATACTGCGCATCCTCATCGCTTTCACTTATCCACCTGCCTCGGCGGGTAGGGGCGGACCGGCCGGTGCGGCCGGGGCGGGGCCGGGTGCCGGTCCCGCTGCGGGACCCGACATCGGCGACGGACCACCCGGATCACCCGGGATCACACCCGGCGCGGGGGCCGGCGGCGGGCCTGGCTGCGGGTACCACGGCGGCGGCAGCGGCTGGTTCTCCTGGTAGGCGTTCGGCGGCCCCGGCAGCTTGCCGTTCGCGCCGACACCGAAGGCGGGCGGCGCGGTAGGCGGTGGAATGTCAGGCCCACCGAGCAGTGCGGCCAGTGAGTCCGGCGTCAGCATGTTCGCGGTGAAGGGCTGCACGTCGACACCCTGCATCCCGGGCGCCACGACCCAACCGGGCTCGTGGTTGCCGTGCGAGAACAAGGTGTCGCGGGAGAAGATGCCGGGCACCGTCGTGTCCTTGTAGCCGGGCGGCGGCTGCAGCCGCGGCTCGGAGTAGGCGACCATCTTCGGCAGCGTCATCGCCGTGTTCACCTGGTTCAGGCCGAACGGCGGGGAGTTGAACTTGATCGCGTCGAGGATCGGTGCGAGGTATTGCGCGCACAGCTCGGCCGACTCCTGGTAACCCAGGCGGCTGCCCGCCTGGATCGCACTGCAAATGAACTGCATGGGGTTGGCCATGTTGTTGATCACCGGCAGACCCACGATGCCGCCGTTGACCGGCGAGCTGATGTTGACGATGTTCGCGCCGAGGTTCGGGAGCACGTGCAGACCGGTCTCGAGCCCGTCGAGCGGCTCCGGCTGCAGGATCGCGTTCGTCGCCTCGGCGAGGTTGTTCACGTCATGGGTCAGCACCTCGGCGTTCTCGTCGAGGAAGCCGCGGGTGGTGGATAGCAGCTGGTTCAGGTCCTGCAGCGCGTTGGCCAGTTCCCTGTCGGTGTTGGTGAACGCGTTCGTGAACTGCGCCAGGTCGTCGTTGAGCGCGACGAACTGCTGGTCGCTCTGATAAAGCGCGTTCACGAACATGGCTAGGCTCTTGACAATGCTGAAGAAGTCGTCGCGCCCTTCGTTGAGTGTGGTCAGCGCCTCCGACAGGCTGTTGAGCGTGGTGTTGATCTGCTTGCCCTTGCCCGCGAGGCCGTCGGCGAAGGATTCGATGACCTCACCGAACGGGCCCTTCGGGTCCTCCTTCGATGGACCGAGGTCGGTCAGGATCTTGTCGAGCGAGTCACGCAGTTCGTCCCACTCGACGGGCACCTGCGTCCGGTTGAGCGGGATGACCGCCCCGTCCTCCATCACGTCACCCCCGGTGTAAGCCGGGGTGAGCTGGATGGTGCGTGACGCGACCAGGCTCGGGTTCAGGATCGAGGCCGACGCGTCCTTCGGCACCTTGTACTTCGACTCGTAGGTGAAGGTGACCTTCATCTTGTCGCCGTCGGGGTCGATCGAGTCGATCCTGCCGACCTGGACACCCATGATCTGGACCTTGTCGCCGGGATACAGCGCCAGGGTGTCGGTGAAGTAGGCGGTGACGGTGTTGGTGGTCAGCTTCTTGTAGAGCTGCCAGCCCACGAACGCGGCCACCAACGCCACGATCACCAGAAGCGTTCCGATGATGACCGTGGCTCGGGACATCGCCGGCAACTTCATGTTGCGGATGTTGAAGATCGTCGACATCTGTCAGGCCCCCGTCATTCTTGTGCTCCGGGCGGGAGGAAGGGCGGGTTACCGGGCAGCGGCGCCGTGTTGACGGGCGGCAACTGCTGGCCGGGTCCCGGCGGTGGCGGCGGACCGTTCAGCGCAGGAGGCAGCGGCGACGTGCCGTCACCCTGCAGCGAACCGGGCGCGATGTACGGGTCGGCCGGACCAGTCGTCGGCGGGGCCAAGCGGGCTCCGGGCGGACCGGGCGCGAAGGGGCCTGGCGGTTCACCCGGGACCCCCGGCGAGAACTGACCGGGGAAGGCAGCGCCCGGCACCCCCGGCGCCGGAGCGGGGCCGTTCGGGTTCGGGTCCGACGTCGCCACGTTCGGCGGTCCGTAATTCGGGCCGTACGGGTTGTCCCCGAACGGTCCGACCGTCAGATCGGCACACGGCAGCGGGTTGCCCGGCGTGGGCAGGCCGTCGGCCGGCGGCGTGTACGAGCACGGGCTGCCCTTGACCACTGCGGGTCCAGGGAACTCCGGGGTGCCCTGCAGCGTCGCGGGCGCCGGCGGTGGAGCGCCGTTGTCCTGACGCTGGCCGTTCGGGTCCGGGAACTGGTAGGCGGGCAGGCCGGCGTCGCGCCAGAACTTCTGCGGATCGATGCCGCGCTTCTGGAAGGCGGCGTCCACCCACGGCTGCAGGATCCAGAACGGGGCCAGGTTGACCAGCATCACCTTGAAGTACGGACCGGACGCGAAGCCCTCGGCCAGCGATGCGGTGAACTTGCTCAGTGTGGTCAGCACGTCGACCAGGTCGAACTTGCGCTCCACCAGGATGTCGCTGATGGTGCGGAGCTGCTCGAGCACCTTGTTCAGGTTCGGGTTGTCGTCGATGAAGCCCTTCACCTGCTCGGAGAACGCCGACACCCGCTCCAGCAGCATGCTGACGGCGTACTGGCGCTCGTTGATCGCCCCCAGCAACGTCTGCGCGTTCACCAGCAGCTGGTTGACCTGCTCGCTGCGCGATCCGAGCACGCCGGCGATCTTGTTGGCGTTGGCCAGCAGTTCCTTGAGCTGGTCGTCGCGCTTGCCGAGGGTGTCGGAGAACCGGGCCACCCCGTCGAGTGCGGCACTCAGGTGCGGGTAGGTCTGGTCGATCGTCTCCGACAGCACGTTCAGCGACCGCTTCACCGTGTCGGTGTCCCAGCCGGACGCCGCCTTCGTGACGTCGAAGAACGCGTCGTACACCTGGTACGGCGTGGTGGTCTGTCCGAGCGGGAGGACGCCGTTGACCTGTAGCGCCTTCGAGCCGCGGGGAATGATCTCCAGGTTCTTGCGGCCCAGGATGGTGTCGGTGCGGATGGCGGCGCGGCTGTCGCTGCCGATCTCCACGCCGCCGAGGGTGTAGCCGATGCGGATCTTGTCGCCGTCGATCTCGGTCCTTTTGACCTCGCCGACGTCCACGCCGGCGATGCGGACCTTGTCACCGGGGGTCAGACCCGCGGTGTCGGTGAACTGCGCGTAGTACACCGGCTGCGCGAAGAGCATCGGCACGCTGGCGAAGCTCTGCCCGACCCCGATGACCAGGACCAGGATGACCATGCCCATCAGGCCGTTGCGGACCCGGTTGCTTCCTTCGAGCGTCCTCATTGCGGCGTGCACCTACCCGACGGCTGCGACCAGACCTTGACCGTGCGCACCGGGCCACCGGGCTGCAGGCCGTTGAGCTTGAGGGTCACGTCGCACGCATAGAAGTTGAAGAAGTCGCCGTAGACGCCGCCCGCGCGGCCGAGGATCTTCAACGCGTTCGGCAGCCGGACCAGGATGTCATTGAGCTGCTCCTTGTCATCGATCAGCGGCTGCTGGGTGGCCTCGAGATAACCGACGGTGTCCTGCAGCAGCGGCCGGTTGTCGGCCAGCAGGTCGGCGACCGTGCCCGCGGCGTCGCTGATGTCGCCGACCGACGTGGCGATCGGATCGGCGCGGTTCTTCAGGCCGGTAATGAGCTTCTCGAAGTTCACCAGCGTCTCGTCGAACTGCTTCTGGTGCTTGACCGTGGTGTCGAGGACCGTGTTGAGGTTTCGGATGACCTCGCCGATCGCCTGGTCGCGGTCGGCCAGCGCCGACGTCAGAGACGCCGTCTGGTCGAGGATGTCGTTGATGGTGCCGCCCTGTCCCTGGAAGATCGTGATGATCGATTGGGCGATGTTGTTGACCTTGTCCGGGTCGAGCGCCCGGAACAGCGGCCGGAATCCGCCGACCAGCGCGTCGAGGTCCAGTGCCGGTTCAGTCCGCTCGATCGGGATCGTGCCGCCCGACGGCATCCGCCGGTCGCTGTCGCCGCGCTTGAGCTCCAGGTACCGGTCACCGATCAGGTTTAGGTAGCGGACCGAGGCGGTGGAACCCTCGAACAGCGGCAGCGAGCGGTCGACGGCGAAGGCCACCTCGACGCGGCTGCCCTCGTCGATGATCTTGACGTCCTTGACCTTGCCGACCTCGACGCCGGAGGCCCGGACGAACTGGCCGGGGCGCAGGCCGCTGGCGTTGGAGAAGATCGCCGTGTATCCCGAGGTGCGGTCGAACCGCATCTGCCCGAACACCACGATGATGATCGCGGTGAACAGCAGCAGCACCAGGGAGAAGGCGCCCAGCTTGATGGCGGTACCGGTGATTTTCATGGGTTGATCGTGTTCTCCCCGATCTGGCGTCCCCAGACGTACTCGATGGCGATGGGCTGGCCGAGCTCAATGTGGTTGTAGGGAGCGATGGAGGCACCGGTGTCCATCACCAGGTACGGCGCGGGCCACAGGTCGCGGGTGACCGGCTGCCAGCAGCCCGGCCTGCCCTCGGGGCCGCCCTTGGCGTTCACCCGCGGCAGGTTGTCCGGGTACACGTAGGGGTTGCCGGCGCCGAGCACCTCGGAGTGGGTCTGCAGGGAGTAGCCGTTGCCGCCGAGCGAGGCGGCGATCTTCGGCTCGACGTCGTGGAAGTTGCGGATGGTGCAGAACAGCGCCGGGCTGTACTCGTCGAGGATCTCGCTCGTCGGGACCAGGTCCTCCGCGCCGCGCACCAGGTACGGGCCGCCGCGCTCGAAGACCTCGCCGCCGGTGTTGCCGAACCCGACCGCGGCCATCAGCGCCGCATCGAGGTTGCCGCGCTCTTGATTGAGCGTGCGCGCGGTGGTCACCGCGTTCTCCAGCCCGTCGAACAGGTCGGGCGACGCGTCGGCGTACACCTCACCCAGGTCGGCCAACCCTCGGACGTCGCGCCGGATCTCGGGCATCTGCGGGTTGATCTCGGCCAGGATCTCGTTGCCGTTGATCACCGACTCACCGAAGCGGTCGCCGAGCCCTTGGAGCGCCTCGGCCGCCGCGGTCAGCGTCTGGTTCAGCTTGATCGGGTCGACCTGCTGGGCGACGTCGACCACGGTCTCGAACAGCGTGTTGAACTCGGTGGTCACCTTCGTCACGTCGATCACGTCGGAGCTGCTGATCCGCTGCTTCGACGGATTCTCCGGCGTCGAGAACGACACGTACTTGTTGCCGAACACGGTGGTCGCGGAGATGTCGGCGTTGACGTTCTGCGGGATCAGGTCGATGTACTTGGGCTCGACCTCGAGCAGGATCTTGGCGCGGGGTTCCTCGCCGACGCTCTCGGCCTCGACCTCGGCGACCCGGCCGATCTCGACGCCGTTGTAGGTCACCTTGTTACCGGGGTCGAGGTTGAGGCCGGCGCGCGAGGACATCATGGTGAGCTGCTCGCGGGGGGCGAAGTCACCGCGGAACTGGAACCAGACCAGCGTGACCACCACCGCGGCGATCAGCACCAGCACCAGGCCGGCGAGCTTGTACGGCGGTGTCTTGGGCGTGTTGATGGGAGCGGTCATGGCTACACCGTCAGGTTGAAGTTCGGGTCGGTGCCGTACAGCGCCAACGAAGCAAACAGGACCACCAGCACGATCGCGATCAGGGAGGCCCGCATGGACCGGCCGACCGCCTCTCCGACGCCCACCGGGCCGCCGCTGGCGAAGTAGCCGTAGTAGCAGTGGTTCAGCATGACGATCACCGAGATGATGATCGCCTGCACGAACGACCACATCACGTCGTCCGGCCGCAGGAAGGTGCGGAAGTAGTGCTCGTAGGTGCCGGTCGACTGGCCGTAGAACAACGTCGTGGTGATCTGCGCGGACAGGAAGCTCATGATGATCGCCATCGCGTACAGCGGGATGATCACCACGAAGCCGGCCATGATCCGGGTGGACACCAGGTAGGAGATGGACTTGATGCCCATCACCTCGAGGGCGTCGATCTCCTCGGCGATGCGCATGGCGCCCAGTTCGGCGGTGGCGCCCGCGCCCACGGTCGCGGCCAGTGCCTGGCCGGACACCACGGGTGCGGCGATGCGGACGTTGACCAGTGCGGCGAAGAACCCGGTGAACGCCTCGACGCCGATGTTGCCGAGCGACGCGAAACCCTGGATGGCGATCAGCGAGCCGCCGGACAGGGTCACGAAACCGACGATCGCCACCGTTCCGCCGATCACGGCCATCGCGCCGGTGCCCATGCCGATCTCGGCGATCAGGCGCAGCATCTCCTTGCGGTAGAACCGCAGCGCGTGACCGATGGAGCCGACCGAGGTGACGACGAACCACGCGACGTGCCCGATGCTGTCGAGTCCGCGCGCCGGTGCGCTGGCGATCTTCTCGGCCCGGGCGACGCCCCGCGGGAAGCGCTGCCGCAGAACGGTTCCGGTCTCCGAATGTCCCTGAGTCTTGGTGGCCATGTCAGCGCCCCGTTCCAAAACGCACGCCGATGGTGGTCATCACGACGTTGACGGCGAAGAGGGCGATCACGCAGAGCACCAGCGTCTCGTTGACGGCCGTGCCCACGCCCTTGGCGCCGCCGGACACCGTGAGTCCGCGGTAGCAGCCCACCAGACCGGCGATCAGGCCGAAGGTAAGCGCCTTGACGATCGAGATGAGCACCTCGGGCAGTCCGGTGACCAGCGTCAGCGTCGACACGTAGGCGCCCGCCGAGATGTTCTGGATGTACACGCCGAAGATGAAGCCGCCCACCAGGCCGATGGTGATGACGGCGCCGTTGAGCAGGAACGCCACGAAGGTCGAGGCGAGCACCCGGGGCACGACGAGCCGGTGGATCGGGTCGATGCCGAGGACCTCGAGGGCGTCGATCTCCTCGCGGATGGTGCGGGCGCCGATGTCGGCGCAGATGGCCGTGGAACCCGCGCCCGCGACCACCAGCACGGTCACCAGCGGCCCGAGCTGCGTGACGGCGCCGAGCGCGGCGCCGGCACCCGAGATGTCCGCGGCGCCGAACTCGGCCAGCAGGATGTTCAGCGTGAAGATGATGAGCACGGTCAGCGGGATGGCGACCGCGATGGTGGGCAGGAACGCCACCCGCATCAGGAACCAGCCCTGCAGGACGAACTCGCGTCCCTGGAACGGCGTCTTGAAGGTTGCCCGGGCGGTGAGCACGCACATGCGGACGAAGCCGCCGACCGCTTCCAGAACCGGCCTGGCCTGGTCACGTACGTAACCCGTCAGACTGCCGGAACTGGCCGTCACCAGTGCACTCCCACGACGGAACCCGCTTCGTCATGGCGCAACGGCAATTCCTGTCGCACGCCCCCTCCTTGTCCCGTCCCCGCACGTGTGACGTCGATCTCCCTACCCAACGGTAGTAAGCAAGACCACCGGACTGTACCCGATGAATTCCTGGTCGCGGACCGCATCGGCCGGATTGAGCCTTCAACTGTTAGCAAACGCATCACCTTTGGCTAGCTCTCTCCAGAGGCGGCAGAAACTGTTGTCGCAGAAGAACTTTCGCCCGCGTCAGTAGATTGCTGGCCGGCGAACCGGGCGCGCAGTTCTGTCTTGAGCACTTTGCCGGCGGGGTTGCGAGGGAGCGCGTCGACGATCTCCAGGGCCTTCGGGTGCTTGTAACGCGCCAGCCGTTCGGTGAGGAAACCGTCGAGATCCGCGAGCGTGGGACCCTGCTCGGTCACCGCCGCCCCGACCGCCACGATGGCCACCGGCACCTCACCCCACTTCTCGTGTGCCCGCCCGATCACGGCCACCTCGGCGATGGCGGGGTGGGCGGCGAGCGCGTTCTCCACCTCGGCGCAGTAGATGTTCTCGCCGCCGGAGATGATCATGTCCTTCTTGCGGTCGACCACCCAGATGTAGCCCTCGTCGTCCTGGCGCACGAGATCGCCGGAGTGGAACCAGCCGCCCTCGAACGCCTCGGCGGTGGCCTTCGGGTTGTTCCAGTAGCCGGCCATCAGGGTCGGCGCGCGGTAGACGATCTCACCCACCTGCCCGGTCGGGACGTCGTTCATGTCCTCGTCGACCACGCGGGCGGCGACGGTGGGGATCACCTTGCCGACCGAACCGAGCTTGCGCAGCGCGTCCTGCGCCAGCAGCATGCACGTCACCGGCGACATCTCGGTCTGACCGAAAGCCGCGTAGATCTGGGTGCCCGGGAACATCTCTGACATGTCGCGCAGGAGAGTATCCGACGCCGGGGCGGCTCCCCAGGACAGCACCCGCAGCTTCACCGTCCGTGGCCTGGACCGCTGTTCGGCGCACACCGCCTGCCACTGGGCGGGCACCAGGAAGATGGACGTGACCTTCTCCGCCGCGAGCACGTCGAGCAGCGCGCCGGGATCGAAGGCGCCCAGCGGGTAGATCACGGTCGGCAGGCCGAGCAGCAGGCCGCTGCTCATGTTTCCCACCCCGGCGATGTGGAACAGCGGGACACCGATGAAGCCGACGTCGTTGTTGATGTCCGGGCTGACCGTGAAGAGGTTGGTCATCGCCTGGCCGGTGATGTTGTTGTGGGTCAGCACCGCGCCCTTCGGCCTGCCCGTGGTGCCCGAGGTGTACATGATCAGGGCGGGTGAATCGTTGGGGATGTCGACCGGCGCAGGCGGATCACCGGCGTCGTCGAGCAGGTCGTCGTAGCCGAGCACGGTGTCGGCGTCGGTGCTGCCGCCCGCCACGATCACCGTCGTCAGTGTCGGGTCGAGGTCGCGCACCGCGGTGGCGACCGGAGCGAGCACCGATTCGGTGACGACGACGCGGGCCTGGCAGTCGCCGACCAGGAACGCGATCTCGGGCGGCGTCATCCGGAAGTTGACCGGCACGGCGATCGCGCCGAGCTTGTTGGCCGCGAGCACCGACTCCATGAACTCGGTGCGGTTGAGCATCAGCACCAGCACCCGGTCGCCGAACCCGATGCCGCGGCGGCCGAGTGCGCCCGCGAGTGCGGTCACCCGCCGATCGAGCTCACTCCACGTCGTCGTGTGACCGAGGAACCGCAGCGCGGTCCCCTCCGGCTGCATGGCCGCATGCCGGGAGAGCTGGTTGACCCAGTTCTGCCGGCGGGCCAGATAGGGCTGCTCGGTGAGGGCGGGATGGTCGAGCTGGTTCAACGGCGGTGCTCCGGGGATCGTGGGTTGCGCACGGCTGATATTTGATCAAACATGGTGTAGCCCCGGTCACACTATGGCCTCGGTGGCTCGGGGACAACCCCATGCCAGACGGACACTCCCGCCATGGAGACCGACGTGAACGCACCTGCGACACCCCGGCTCGCGCCGACGCGACGGGTCCGCCGCGAACAACTCTCCGACGAGGTGGCCGCCCACCTGCGGTACGCGATCATGTCCGGTTCGCTGCGTCCTGGCGTGTTCATCCGGCTCGACGAGACGGCCGCTTCGCTGGGCGTCAGCATCACCCCGGTGCGCGAGGCGCTGCGGACGTTGCGGGGTGAGGGCATGGTGCAGCTGGAACCGCACCGCGGCCACGTGGTCGTCCCGCTCAGCCGTGCCGACGTCGAAGACATCTTCTGGCTGCAGTCCACGATCGCCAAGGAACTCGCGGCGAGTGCGGCGGCGCGCATCACCGACGCGCAGATCGACGAGCTGGACAGGCTCAACGACGCGCTGGCCTCGGCGGTCGACGAGCGCGAGCCCGAGCGGGTGGCGCAGGCCGTCTTCGACTTCCACCGGACGCTCAACCGGTCGACCGGACGGATCAAGCTGGCGTGGTTCCTGCTTCATGCGGCCCGCAATCTGCCGCCGCTGTTCTACGCCAACGACCCGCAGTGGGGCGAGCGGGCGGTGGCCAACCACCGGGCGGTGACCGCGGCGCTGCGCCGGCGCGACGCCGAGACCGTCGTGCGCCTGACCGACGCGCAGTTCACCGACGGCGCCCGGCGGCTGATGGCGCGGCTTGAGGAGATCGGGCTGTGGAGCTGAGCTGAGTCAGGCCGAGAGCTGCTCGGCGCGCGCCTTGAGGTTGTCGGCGAGGTAGTCGATGGTGTCGCCGATCGCCTTCTTCACCATCGGCTTCGGGATGGCGAGCTTGGTCTCCACGTCGAGGTCGACGGTGAGCAGCGACGTCGGCCCCATCGGCACCACGGAGAACTTCTGCTCCTGCTTGTCGAAGTGGTCGCCCTGCTGCAGCATCGTGAAGATCTCGTTCTCGCCGGGGTAGTAGACGGCGGTGATGAACGTGCCCGCCTGGCCCTGCACCTCGACGTCGAGGCGGAGCTGGCTCGGCCGCCCGTCGTCGTAGCGGGCCAGGATCCAGCAGCCCTTGATCTCGGGATTCCACTCGGGGTACTTCTCGAAGTCGCGGACGATCCCCAGGATCGCCTCAGCGGGGGCCGACACCTCGACGGTCTTGCTCACCAGCGGCATCGGGCGAGCATAGCGAGCGTCAGTCCGACGGCACGCGAGCAGTTTCGAGCAGATCCCGGATCGGATCGGGGATCGGGATCGGGCGGCGTGCCTCGCGGTCGACGTAGACGTGCACCCAGTGCCCGACGGCCGCGACCGGCACGTCGCCGCCCGCCGCGGGGAACAGCGAGAGCCGGTAGGTGACGCTGCTGGTGCCGATCCTCGTGACGGCCAGGCCGACGGTCAGCGGGTCGGGGAACTTGAGCTCCGCGAAGTACTGGCAGCCCGACTCGGCGACCACGCCCAGCCACGGCGCCTCGAGCGGATCGACCCCGATCGTGGTGGTGATCCACGCGTTGATCGCGGTGTCGAACAGCGCGTAGTACACCGCGTTGTTGAGGTGGCCGAACATGTCGTTGTCGGTCCAGCGGGTCAGCACCGGCCAGTGCACCGGGAAGTCGCGACTGGTGAGGTCGGTCGGCATGGGTAGCAGTCTCGCAGTCGGGCAGTCTGGTGGACATGACAGTGCGCATCCGCGGCGCGGTGCTCGAGGAGATCGGGCGTCCGAGGCCCTACACCGAGTCGACCCCACTGACCATCAGCGACCTCGACCTCGCGCCGCCGGGCCCCGACGAGCTGCTCATCGGCATCGAGGCCGCCGGGCTCTGCCACTCCGACCTGTCCGTGGTCGACGGGAACCGGGTGCGACCGGTGCCGATGCTGCTCGGTCACGAGGCGGCCGGTGTGGTGGAGCAGGTCGGTCCCGGCGGCTCGGACCTCGCCGTCGGCCAGCGGGTGGTGATGACGTTCCTGCCTCGCTGCGGACACTGCCCAGCCTGCGCGACCGACGGCCTCACCCCGTGCGAGCCGGGCAGCGCCGCCAACGCCGCGGGCACGCTGATGCACGGTGACATCCGGCTGAGCCGCGACGGCCGGCCGGTGCACCACCATCTCGGTGTCTCCGGCTTCGCCACCCACGCCGTCGTCGACCGGCACTCGGTGGTCCCCGTCGATGCCGACGTCCCGCCGGTCGTCGCGTCGCTGCTGGGCTGCGCCGTGCTCACCGGCGGCGGCGCCGTGCTGAACGTGGGACGGCCGCAGCCCGGCCAGACCGTCGCCGTGGTCGGCCTCGGCGGAGTGGGCATGGCCGCGGTGATCACCGCACTGGCCCACGACGACGTCCGCGTGGTCGGCATCGACCAACTCGACGACAAGCTGGACCGGGCCCGCGCAATGGGAATCCACGAGGCCTACACCCCTGAGCAGGCCGCCGAGCAGAACCTCAAGGCGACGGTGGTGGTCGAGGCGGTCGGCCACCCCGCTGCGCTGGAGACCGCGGTCGCGCTGACCGCGCCGGGCGGCCGCACCGTGACCGTCGGCCTGCCGCGGCCAGACGCGCGGATCACGTTGTCGCCGTTGGGGTTCGTCGCCGAGGGCAGGTCGCTCATCGGCAGCTACCTGGGTTCGGCGGTGCCCGCCCGCGACATCCCGGTGTTCGTCGACCTGTGGCGTTCGGGGCGGCTGCCGGTGGAGTCACTGGTGTCGTCCACCATCACCCTCGACGAGATCAACTCCGGCATGGACCGTCTCGCCGAGGGCGAAGCGGTGCGTCAGGTGATCAGTTTCGGCTAGCGCCCGCGCCGACCGGCGCCTTCGTCGCGATGCCCTCGCGGCGGAGTGCGTCCACGATCAGTGAGCGCAGCCTGCGGCTCACCTCGAACTGCTTGCCCGGCAGCGTGCGCGCCACCATCTGCAGGTTGACGGTGTCGAGTTCCATGCTCTCGACGCCCATCAGCGCGGGCTCGTCGAGCAGCAGGTCCGGGAGGCCGTCGTCCTTCATCGCGGCGCCCGAGACGTTGCGGAGCACCTCGTTGACGTGGTTGAGGTCCGCCGACGCCGGCACCGGGACGTCGACGACCGCGCGCGCCCAGTCCTTGGACAGGTTCAGCGCCTTGACGATCTGACCGTTGGGCACGGTGTACATCTCGCCGTCGGCTGTGCGCAGCTTCGTCACCCGCAGGGTGACGTCCTCGACCGTGCCCTGCGCGGTCCCGCCGCCGTTCACGGTGAGCTCCACCAGATCACCGAAGCCGTACTGCTTCTCGGTGATGACGAAGAAGCCGGAGAGGAGGTCCTGGACGATGCGCTGGGCGCCGAAACCGAGCGCCGCGCCGAGCACCGCGGCCGGCGCCACCAGCGATCCGACCGGAAGGCCCATCTGGTTGGCGATGTCGACCGCGACCATCACGTAGAGCACGGCGATCGCCACCGACGAGATCACCGAGGCGAGCGCCTGCCGGTGTTTGACGCTCTCCGAGCGCACCACGGCGTCGCTGTCGTCGATCCGGCTCAACCGGTTGCTGATCCGCTTTGCGACGTAGCGGATGACCCGGGTTGCGATCACCACGAACACCAGGACCAGCAGGATGTGCAGGCCCTTAGTGGCCAGCCAGTGGCCGAGGCTGTTCTGCCAGAAGCCGTGCCAGTGGTCGCCGAACGCCGCGAGGTTGCGGATGTCCGGGGTGTCGATGTCTGAGATGTCGATGTCTGAAGTCATCGCCCGGAAGCCTTCCCTCTGCCCGCGGGGGGCCAAACACCGCGACGCGGACCTGTTACCCGGCCCACACAACATGTATGATGAGTTGGCAACTCGTCATATGTCTACGCCTCCAGGAGTTCCTGATGTCCGACCGCATCCGCCACCTCACGCTCTCCCACGTCGTCCTGCCGCTCGACAACCCGGTCAGCGACGCCAAGGTGCTCACCGGGCGGCAGAAGCCGCTCACCGAGACCGTGCTGCTGTTCGTCGAGGTCGTCACCGAGGACGGCCACGAGGGCATGGGATTCAGCTATTCGAAGCGGGCGGGCGGCCGGGCGCAGTACGCCCACCTGGCCGAGATCGCCGACACCGCGCTCGGCCAGGACCCGTCCGACATCGACCGCATCTACCAGTCGCTGCTGTGGGCGGGCGCGTCGGTGGGCCGCTCGGGCGTCGCCACCCAGGCGATCGCGGCGCTCGACGTCGCGCTGTGGGACCTCAAGGCGCGCCGGGCCGGCCTGCCGCTGGCCAAGCTGCTCGGTGCGCACCGCGATTCCTGCCGGGTGTACAACACCTCCGGCGGCTTCCTGCAGGCCTCGGTCGACGAGATCAAGGAGAAGGCCACCGCGTCGCTCGAATCGGGCATCGGCGGCATCAAGATCAAGGTCGGTCAGCCCGACTGGCAGACCGACCTCGACCGGGTGGCCACCATGCGCGAACACCTCGGTGACGCCCCGCTGATGGTGGACGCCAACCAGCAGTGGGACCGGGCCCGCGCCCGCCGGATGTGCCGTGAGCTCGAGCGCTTCGACCTGATCTGGATCGAGGAGCCGCTGGACGCCTGGGACGCCGTCGGTCACGCCGACCTCAGCCACACCTTCGACACCCCGATCGCCACCGGCGAGATGCTCACCTCGGTGCCCGAGCACCTGGCGCTGCTCGACGCCGGGTACCGCGGCATCGTGCAGCCCGACGCCCCTCGGATCGGCGGCATCACGCCGTTCCTGCGCTTCGCGACGCTGGCCTCCCAGGCCGGGCTGGCCCTGGCGCCGCACTACGCGATGGAGATCCACCTGCACCTGGCCGCGGCGTACCCCACCGAGCCGTGGGTCGAGCACTTCGAATGGCTCAACCCGCTGTTCGACGAGCGCATCGAGATCCGCGACGGCCGGATGTGGCTGCCGGAGCGGCCCGGCCTCGGCTTCACCCTGAGCGACCGGATGCGGGCGCTGACCAAGGAGTCCGCGTCGTTCGGTACGCGATGATCTATCCGTGACGACGACATTGGCGGCCGGGGTGGTCGCCGGGCTGAAGGACAAGATCTTCACCGGCGCCCTCCTGCCCGGCCACAAGCTGCCCTCCGAAGCCGAGCTGATCGAGGAGTTCGGGGTGTCGCGCACGGTGGTTCGTGAGGCCGTCACCCGGCTGCGTGCCGAGGGTCTGGTCGAAACATTCCAGGGCCGTGGGTCGTTCGTGCTCGCCGTGCCCGAGCCCACGTCGTTCACCGTCGAGTCCGCAGCACTGCGCACCCACCGCGACGTGCTCGACATGGTGGACTTCCGGCTCGGCGTGGAGTCCGAGACGGCCGCACTGGCCGCCGCCCGCATCGACGACGCAGGCCGCGAGACCATCCGGTCGGCGCTGGCGGCCTTCGTCGCGGCTGCGCCCGAGGACGCCGTCGAGGCCGACTTCCGCTTCCACCGGGCCGTCGCGGCGGTCAGCGCGAACCGCTTCTGCCTGGAACTGCTCGACTCACTGGGCCCGATGATGATCATGCTGCCGCGCACCCGGCTCGGCGCCGAGTACTCGATCACCGACGCCGGCCATGCCGCGCGGGTGCAGCGCGAGCACGACGACATCGCGGCCGCGGTGCTGGCCGGCGAACCCGACACCGCCCGCGCCGCGATGCGGCTGCACCTGGGCAACACCCGAAGGCGGCTGGCCGCCGGACGGTAGCTCAGACGCCCACTTTGTCTGCGGGATGCGCGGATTCGACCTTGGCCTTCCGCGCCGACATCAGGTGCCGGATCACGGGCAGCGCGATCAGCAGGATGAAGATGGCCAGGATCACCCCGGAGATGGGCCGGGTGAAGAAGCCCGTCGCGTCGCCGCCGAAGATGAGCAGCGAACGGCGCGTGCTGGATTCGATGATGGATCCGAGCACGAACGCCAGCACCATCGGGCCTGGATCGAAGCCGGCCTTCTTCATCAGGTAGCCGATCACGCCGAAGGCCACCATCAGGTAGATGTCGAAGACCGAGTTGTTGATCGTGTAGACGCCGAGGATGGTGATGAGCGCGGTGATCGGCGCCAGGATCGCCGGGCGCACCCGCAGGATCCGCACGAAGAGCCCGACCAGCGGGATCGACAGGATCAACAGCAGGATGTTGCCGATGTACATCGAGTTGATGACGCCCCAGAACACGTCGGGGTGCTCGGTGACGAGCTGCGGGCCGGGCGAGACGCCGAGGATCAGCAAGGCGCCGAACAGCATCGCCATCGTCGCGTTGGCCGGCAGACCGATGGTCAGCAGTGGGATGAACGACGACGTCGCCGCCGCGTTGTTCGCGGTCTCGGGTGCGGCCACGCCTTCGATCGCGCCGCGACCGAACCGCTCGGGGGTCTTGGAGCGGCGCTTCTCCGTGGCATAGGCCACGATCGAGGACAACACCGCACCGCCGCCGGGCAGCACGCCCAGCACGAAGCCGATGATCGACCCGCGGCCGATGGCACCCGAGGACTGCTTGAGCTCCGCTTTCGACGGCCAGACGTTGCCGACCTTGGTCGGTGGCTGCACCTTGCGGTGACGTTGCTCGAGGTTGTAGAGGATCTCGCCGACACCGAACAGGCCCATGGCGACCACCACGAAGTCGATGCCGTCGGCGAGCTGCAGGCTGTCGAACGTGAAACGACTTGCGCCGCTGAAGCTGTCACGGCCGACGGTGGCCAGCAGCAGGCCGATCGTGCCCGCGATCAGTGCCTTGAGCTTGTTGCCGCTGCCGATCGTCGCGACGAGCAGGACGCCGAGCAGGGCGAGCGCCGCGTACTCCGGCGGCCCGAAATCCAGCGCGACGCTGGCGACCACCGGGGCCAGCAGGGTCAGGCCGACGATCGAGATGGTCGCGCCGACAAAGGATCCGATGGCCGCGATGCCCAGCGCGGTGCCTGCCTTGCCCTGTTTCGCCAGCGCGAACCCGTCGAACACGGTGACCACCGAGGACGCCTCACCGGGCAGCCGGAGCAGCACCGAGGTGATGGTGCCGCCGTACTGGGCGCCGTAGTAGATGCCGGCCAGCATGATGATCGCCGACACCGGGTCGATGGTGTAGGTGATCGGCAGCAGGATGGCGATCGTCGCCGCGGGGCCAAGGCCCGGCAGCACGCCGATGATCATCCCGATCAGCACGCCCGCCAGGCAGTACAGCAGGTTCTTCGGCTCGACGACGAGGGCGAACCCGTCGAGAAACGCGGTGAAGTCCATGGATTCGGTCGATTCTCAGAAGTTGATCAGGTGCGGCAACGGAATTCGCAGCCCGTAGAGGAACAGGAAGTAGAAGACGGTCACCGTCACCACACTGATCACCACGGTGTTGCGCCAGCTCTCCCCGCCGAGGAAGCGCAGCCAGATGACCGAAAGCACCAGCGCGGGGATCTCGAAGCCGGTGAGCGGCAACAGCAGACCGAACGCGACGAAGGTGACGATGCCCGCCACCGGCAGCCAGCTGCTGCGGGTGAACGCCTCGCTGTCGCCGAGGCCGCGGCCCACCACGAGCAGGATCGCCGACAGCACCGCGATCACGATGCTGACGAGGAACGGCCACAGGCCCGGACCCGGCTCGGCCGGCGATCCGAGTCCGTACCCCCAGGCCAGCACAGCACCGCCGACCCCGATCGCGATCCCGACCAGTGCGCCGACGGTCTGGTAGAGCGGACCGCCCTGCGGCGGGCGGTCCTCCTCCAGCTCGTGGGCGACCTCGGCCTCGATCTCGGCGAGGATGTCGCGGGTGTGCGGGTGATCGGGGTGCGGCGCCTCGACGGCGCCGCCGTCCTCGGCCGGTCCCTTGGCGGTGGAGTTCACGGGCTAGCCCTCGTTGCGGAGATTGATGTCGTACTGCTCGACCAGGTCGGCGTAGCGCTGCTGATCCTCCTTGAGCTGGGCGAGCACCTCGTCACCGGAGAGCTCCATCGGAGTCAGGCTGTTCTGCTTGTTGAAGTCCTTGTAGGCCTCGGTCTCGAAGGTGGCCTTCATGCCTTCGACGAGCTTGTCGCGGACGTCCTGCGGCGTCTCCTTGGGCACCGTCATGAACCGGTACTGCGTCACCTCGACGTCGAGGCCCTGCTCCTTGGCGGTCGGCACCTCGGGCAGGTACTCGATCCGGTCGGGCCCGAACACCGCCAGCGGGGTCAGCTTGCCGGACTGGATGTTCTCGATCGCCTCGCCGACCTGGATGCTCGCCACGTCGACCTGGTTGCCGAGCACCGCGGCCAGCGCCGGGGCGCCGCCGTCGAAGGGGACGGCCTGGGCATTGACGTTGGAGGTCTTGAACAGCAGCGCGGCCGACAGCTGGGCGCCGGTGCCGACGCCGGTGGTGCCGTAGCGGATGGTCTTGGTGGCCCGCTTGATGTCGTCGAGGTTGCGCAGGCCGCTCTGCGGGTTGGTGACCAGGACGTAGTCGTCGCGCGAGACGCCCTGCACGACGTCGAAGTCGTCGATCTTGGTGACCTCGTCGGGCGCCACCGCGAGCGGGGTGATGGTGAACAGCGAGGCGTTCTGGATGGCGATCTTCGAGCCGTCCGGCGTGGCCTTGGCGACCTCGGCGGCCGCGAGCGCGCCGTTGGCGCCCTCCCGGTTGATGACGGGGAAGGACGCGCCGAGGTCGTCGGACAGGCCCTTGGAGATGGCGCGGCTGATCAGGTCGCTGGAGCCGCCGGCCGAGGCGCCGACGTACATCTCGACGGTGCCCGACGGCCAGGAGTCCCCGGATCCACCGCCGGTCGAACTCTGCACACCGCTGCACGCGGTGAGCAGCAGGCCGGCGGCGGCGGTGACGGCCACACCGGCGCGGCGGGCGCGGCGGGTGCGGGAAGCGGTGGTGAGCGGCATGGCTATCACTCCTGTGTGATCTGTGGTCGACGCCGACGGTGAGTGTGGTCGCCGTCACGTACAAGGTAGAAACAATCAGTGATACCTGTCCAACGCCTTTCTGGCATCGTTTGATACTTTGCGTGCATGACAGTGACGTTGGACCAGGTCCGCTGCTTCATTGCGGTGGCTGAGGAGCTGCATTTCGGTCGCGCGGCGGACCGGCTGGCGATGACGCAGCCCCCGCTGAGCCGGCAGATCCAGAAACTCGAGCGCGCCGTCGGCGCGGGCCTGCTCGACCGGGACAACCGCCGGGTGCTGCTCACCCCGGCGGGCGCCGCGTTCCTGGAGGACTGCTACCGGATGCTCAACACGCTCGACGCGGCGACCGCGCACGCGCAGCGGGTGGAGCGCGGTTCGGCGGGCACGCTGCACCTCGGCTTCACCGCGGTGTCGGCGATCGCCATCCTCGGCCCGCTGCTCAACCTGCTGGGCAGCGAGCTGCCCGACATCGAGGTGGTGCTGCACGAGCGGGTGACCGGCGCCCAGGTCGACGGCATCCGCCGCGGTGAACTCGACCTGGGGCTGGCGCGGCCGCCGTTCGACACCGCGCTGCTCGCCTCACAGATCGTGGCGCGCGAACCGCTGCGCGCGGTGGTCCCCGTCGGCCATCCCCTCGCCGCGATCACGCGGCCACTGGAACCGCAGGACTTCGACGGCCTGCCGGTGATCAGCTACCACCCCATCCAGGCGCGCTACTTCCACGAGCTGACCGTGCGGTTCCTGTTCAACGGCCACCCCCGCATCACGCAGCGGGTGCAGCAGATCCTCACGGCGGTGCTGCTGGTGGCCGCGGGCGAGGGGGTGGCGCTCGTGCCGGCCAGCGCCACCGCGCTGAAGGTCGACGGCGTGGTCTACCGGGCGCTCACCGACGTATTCGGCGGTCACCCCGACAGCGATCCGGCCCGGCCGGTGGAACTGCACGCGATCTACCCGCGGCAGGGCCTGACGCCGCTGCTGCGGGAGGTGCTGCGGCTGGTGGCGCGCTCGGCCGAGCATCTCGACGAGTTGTTCGGCGCGCACTAGAACCAGCGACGGGAGCCTTGCGTCAGCCGGCGGCCAGTCCGAGCACCCGCTCGGCGTTGCCCGAGGCGATCTTGCGGAGGTCGGCCACCGCGACCGGTGCGGTCCGGAGCAGTTCGGCGCCCGCGGTGTTCGCACGGTAGGGGTAGTCCACCGAGTACAGCACCCGGTCGACGCCCATGACGTCGAGCGCACACCGCAGCGGCGGCGGGGTGAAGTAACCGCTCGTCGTCACCACGAAGTGGTCGAGGAAGTACTCCGCCACCGGCCGCTGCAGACCGGTGACCGCCGGGGACAACCCGTCCTGCGCACGGATCAACGAGAACGGCAGGTTCTCGCCCATGTGGCCGACGATGAAGCGGAGCCCGGGAAAGCGGTCGAAGACGCCGGCCAGGATCAGCCGCAGGCAGTGCATGCCCAGCTCCGCATGCCATCCCCACGCCGCCGTCGACAGGAAGTAGGCGCTGCGTTCGGGGAGCCCGCCGAAGTAGGCCTGCTGGACGGCGGGCGGCGGCGGTGTCGGGTGCAGGTACAGCGGCACGTCGAGGTGTTGCGCGGCTTCGAAGATCGGGGTGAAGCGCGGGTCGTCGAGGAAGGCGCCGCCCTCGGTGCCGTTCAGGAAACCGCCCACGCAGGCGAGTTCGCGCACGCCACGCTCCAATTCGGTCGCCGCGGCGTCCGCGTCCTTGAGCGCGAGGCTCGCGAACATGGCCAGCCGCCCGGGGTGGCGCCGGGTCGCGGCGAACGCCGCGTCGTTGGCGTCGCGGACCAGCGCGGTCGCATCCGCAGGCGCCAGCGACTCCTGCCCGCCCGCGGCCAGCGACATGACCTGCAGGTCGACTCCCCCGGCGTCCATCGCGCTAAACCGGCCGTCGTCCAGGTCGAGCAGCCGGCCCTCCAGCACGTCGGACCGCGCGACGTCCGGGGTGAACGCCGCAGTGGCAGCAAGGAACTCGGGCGTCGTGAAGTGCTCCTCGAGGGTGATCACGCGAAGCTCGGTGTGTCCGTCGCCGACGGGTGAGGCGGGTATCCGCAGCGTCATCAGGCGCGCACCCCGGCGGCGAGGGTCAGCGCCCTGACCACGCTGTGCCGCCCCAGGTCGACCTTGAACGCGTTCTGCGTCAGCGGCTGCGCGCCGTCCATCGCGACCGCGGCGGCGGCGTGGAACGCCTCGTCGCCGGGCGGATGCCCGATCAGACTCTGCTCGGCCGCGTGCAGCCGCCACGGTGTGGCGGCCACCGCACCGAGCGCGAGCGCGGCCGCGGTGATCACACCGTCGGTGACGTGCAGTCCGGCCGCCACGGACACCAGCGCGAACGCGTAGCTGTGCCGGTCGCGCACCTTCAGATACCAGGAGTGGTCGGCGAAGTCCGAGGGCGGCAGTTCGATACCGAGGATGAGTTCGCCCGGCAGTAGCACGTTGTCGACGTCCGGTGTGCTGCCCGGCAGGGCGAAGAAGCCGTCGAGCGGAATGGAGCGCCTGCCCTGCGGGGACTGGACGTGCACCGTTGCATCGAGGATCGCCAGTGCGACGGCCATGTCCGACGGATGGATCGCGACGCAGTGGTCGCTCGCGCCGAAGATGGCGTGCTCGCGGTGGAAGCCGTGCCGTGCGGCGCATCCGCTGCCGGGATCGCGCTTGTTGCACGACGTGAACGTCGTCTGCATGAAATACGGACACCGGGTGCGCTGCAACAGGTTCCCACCCGCGGTCGCCATGTTGCGCAGCTGTGTGGTGGCGCCGCTGAGGATCGCATGGGACAGCACCGGATAGCGGGTGCGGATCAGGGGATGGTTGGCGATCGCGCTGTTGGTCACGCCCGCGTCGATGAACACTCCGCCCCCGGCGGTGGGGGCGATCGTCGTCAGGCCGAGCCGCCGCAGATCGACCAGCGAGTCCGGTTCCTCGACCCCGCCCTTCATCAGGTCCAGCAGATTGGTGCCGCCGGCGAGGTACTTCGCGCCCGGCGCCGCACCGGCGGCGAGGGCGTCGTCGACGCTTGCGGCGTGCCGGAACGCGAAGGTCCTCATGCGGTCTCCCGCGCGACGGCTTCGATGGCGGCGACGATGTTGGCGTAGGCGCCGCACCGGCAGATGTTGCCCGCCATACGTTCCCGGATCTCCTCGGTGGTCAGTGGCAGCCGGCCGTTGACGACGTCGTCGCGGCTGCACTCGAAGGACGCGGTGCTCAGATCGCCGCGGGCGTGCTCGGCGAGCATCGCGTGTGCCGACGAGATCTGCCCGGGAGTGCAGTAGCCGCACTGGAATCCGTCGCAGTTCAGGAAGGACCGCTGAAGCGGATGCGGCTCCTCCCCGTCGGCGATGCCCTCGATGGTGAGGACGTCCGAGCCGTCGATCGACGCGGCGAGGGTCAGGCAGCTCAGCACCCGCTCACCGTCGACGGCCACGGTGCACGCGCCGCAGAGCCCGTGGTCGCAGCCCTTCTTGGTGCCGGTCATGTGCAGGCGCTCGCGGAGCAGGTCGAGCAGCGTGGTGCGGACGTCGGCTGCGACCCGGTGGTGCTTGCCGTTGATGCGGAGTTCCACCGCATGGTCGGTGCTCATCGCGTCTCCTGGGCGGTGGGAGGTGAATAGGGCGTCATCAGGTCCTCGAGGGTGATCGGCAGGTCGCGCAGCCGCTTCCCGGTGGCGTGGGAGACGGCGCCCGCGATCGCGGCCGGGACCCCGCAGGTACCGATCTCGCCGATCCCGCGCACCCCGATCGGGTCGAGCCCGAAGTCGGTGCTGTCGACGAACGAGATGTCGAACTCGGGCCGGTCGGCATGCGTGGGCAGGTAGTACTCGCCGATCATCTGCGCGGTGTCGGCGTCGTAGGGCACCTTTTCGAGCAGCGCCATGCCGAGGCCGAATGTGATGCCGCCCATCACCTGGTTGCGCGCGAGCTTCGGATTGAGCACGCGGCCGCAGTCCATCACCGCGACCCACCGGGTGACGGTCGCGCGGCCGATCTGCTCGTCGACCTCCACCTCGCAGAAGTGGGCGCCGAATGACTGGAAGGCGCTGCCGCTCTGGTCACCGGCGTCGCTGTCGGCGGTGAAGCTGAGCTGATCGGCGAGCCCGCTCAGGTCGACGCCCGCCGGGTCGGCGTGCGCGCCGGCGAGTTCGCCGAGCCGCCGTTTCCACTCGGTGGCCGCCGCATGGACGGCCGATCCGACCGTCGCGGTGGTCTGCGAGGCGCCGCTGTACGGGGCGGCGGGAAAGTCGGAGTCGCCGGAGTCGAAGGCGACCCGCGACAGTGGAAGCCCGGTGACGTCGGCAGCCACCTGCGTCATGACGGTCCGCACCCCGTTGCCGACTTCGTGTGTGGCCGAGGCGAACCGGACGGTCCCATCCACGGCGGTGACCACCCGGCAGCCCGCAGGCATGCGCCGGCCCGGATACGTCGCCGTCGCCATCCCCCAGCCGACCTGAACACCGTTGCGTCTCAGCGCCCGCGGCGTGAGGGGCCGTCCGTCCCAGCCGAAGCGCCGCGCGCCGATGCGGTAGCAGTCGAGGAGGTGCTTGCCCGACCAGGGCTTGCCGCTCGCCTGGTCGTCGGCCGCGTGGTTGCGTATCCGCATCTCCAGCGGATCGATCTCCAGCCGGTGGGCGAGTTCGTCGATCGCCGACTCGAGGGCGAACAGGCCGGGCGCCTCACCCGGGCCGCGCATGAAGCACGGGGTCGGTGCGTTGACCCGGGCGGTGCGGTGCGACACCTCGAGGTGGGGCGAGGAGTAGAGAAACCGGGTCGACAATCCGGCGGGCTCGCAGAAGTGCGCGACGGTGGACGTCTCGGTCAGCGTGTGGTGTTCGGTGCCGAGGAGGTGGCCCTCGCCGTCGGCGACGAGGACGAGGTCCTGGACGGTGCGGGGCCGGTGCCCGGTGGAGGAGAACATCTGATCGCGCGTCAGGACCAGCTTGACCGGCCGCCCCACCTCGCGGGCGGCGACCGCACACAGGACCACGTGCATCCACAGGAAGCTCTTGGACCCGAACGCGCCGCCGACCAGCGGGGATAGCACCCGCACCCGCTCCTCGGGGATGCCGAGGTAGGCCGCCAGTGCCGTCCGCTCGCCGGCGATCCACCGCGTGCTGTCGTGCACCGTCAGCTGATCTCCGGACCAGGATGCGACGGTGGCGGACAACTCGATCGGGTAGTGGGCATTGAGCGGCGTCGTGTATCGGGACGCCACCCGGTGGGCGCCGTCGGCCGGCGGCTCGCCGCGGCGGTCCTGCAGCTTCTCCTCCGAGAGCTTCACGAAGTGGTCGGGCCGGTAGCTCCCGTGCCGGACGGGGCCGTCCTGCCCGTCCGGTGCGGGTGGGACGTCGCGGGCGTCCAGTTGGGCAGGCAACCGCTCGTAGTCGAGATCGAACAGCGCTGCCGCGGCGGTGGCGTTCTCGAGCGTGTCGGCCACGACCAGCGCCATGTGCTGCCCGACGTGCTGCACGGTCAGGTCCGAAAGCGGTGGACGCCGCTCCAGCGGCAGGTCCCAGGACAGTTCCTCGGGCACCGTTCCCAGCTCCGGGCAGTTCAGCGGTGTCAGGACGTGCAGCACCCCCTGGGCCGCCGACGCGCGGTCGGCGCTCGCGCGCATCGATTCCCCGGTGACCCGGCCGTGCGGGATCTCCGACTGGACGAGCACGGCGTGCACCTGCCCCGGCAGCGCGACGTCGGCGGTGTAAAGCGCTGCGCCGGTGACCTTCTCGCCGCCTTCGACGCGATTGACCGACCGGTCCGTCCGATCCACGGTCGCCGTCATGTCGTCATGGTCCTTTCGCAGGGTGCGCCTCCAGCGTGCATGCCGTGGCGGTGCGCCGTCATCAGTCGGATGACTGATGGGCGCGGCGGGCGAACCACGCACACTGGTGACGAGTCCGAGAGCCAGGGGGAGGACGGACGTGACGGCGAACCCGCACCGCCTGAGCCTCGACCGCACCGTCGCGCGGTTCCTGGAGTCGGTCGAAGGCCGGATCACCACCACGAACCGCGATGTCCGCCTCGCGGGTCGCTTCGCGGGCCTCGGCGTCGACGAGCAGGTGAGCATTGTCGACGCCGGCGAGTTCGGATCGATCCGCACGTGCATCGTCCGGCCCGCAGGCAGCACGGCGGCACTGCCGACGGTGGTCTACCTGCACGGGGGCGGCTGGACGGCGGAGGGGCTCTACTCCCACGAGCGGCTGATCGCGGGACTGGCACTGGGTTCGGGTGTGGCGGTGGTCGTCCCGGAGTACTGCGTCGTAATGCCGGCGTGCCACCCGGCTGCCGTCGAGCAGGCCTACGCGACGGCCCGCTGGGTGGCCTCGGACGGCCCCCGGTGGCGGCTCGATCCCTCCCGCATCGCCGTCGTTGGTGACTCCTCGGGCGGCAACGCCGCGATCGGTGCGGTACTGCTCTCCCTGCGCCGCAGAGAGTTCCGCATCTCACAGCTGGTCGCGTTGACACCCATCACCGACACCGCGTGCGACGCGGGATCCTGCCTGCTGTTCGCCGAAGGGTACTTCCTGCGCCGCGAGGACCTCCGCGTGCGGCGCGCGCAGTACCTGCCCCGCGGACAGCACGCCGATCCGACGGTCGCCCCGCTGCGCGCAGATCGTTCGGAGCTGGCGAGATTCCCTGCGTCCCTGATCATCACCGCCGAAGCCGACGTGGTGCGCGACCAGGGCGAGGCGTTCGCCGCCCGGCTGCGCGAGGCGGGTGCGGCGACGACGGCCGTGCGGTACGAGGGCACCGTCCACGGTTTCGCCGTACTCGACGCGCTGCGTGACACCAGCGCGTCCCGCGCCGCGCTGGCCCAGGCCGTTCACGCACTGCGGAACTCGCTCGGCGCGGGGCCACGCACGCCGCTGTGAGGTCAGGACGTGAATGCCCGCAGTTCGTGGCGGCGGCTCACACCCAGCTTCGGATACACGTGATAGAGGTGCGAGGCAACGGTTCTCGGCGAGAGCTTCAGCCGCTCGGCGATCTCCCGGTTCGTCTGACCGGACGCGGCAAGCACCACGATCTGCCGCTCCTGGGCTGTCAGTGCCAGCAGTGCATCGTCGACGGGACCCGGGGCGACCGTCGTCACACCTGCCGCTCGCAGTTCCGAGCGGGCGATCGCGGCGAGCGGTTCCGCGCCGAACCGCTCGAAGACGTCCAGCGCCGCCGCCAGCAACGGCCTCGCCTCGGCCGGACGGCGCGCCCGCCGCAGCCACTCGCCGTAGTGCAGCCGGGCGCGGGCCCGCTCCAACGGCCATTGCTCACCAGCCGGGTCGAACACGGCGAGCTTGTGGTGCCGTTCGGCCGACTGGGTCTCGGCCGTCAGCGCGAGCGCCTGGTGGCGCAGCAGGCGCAGCCGCACCGGAGGCTTCGAGCCGAGTCTGCGGCTGACCGCTGCGATGAGCGGCTGCACCTCCTCGACGCGTCCGCTGCGCGCCGCCGCCCACGCCACGTCGGCGATCGCCCGGTAGGACACCACGAAGTGCGCGGGCTGCCCGTCGGCGGTGAACATCGTCCGGAACCGGCGGTATGCCTCGTCGAAGTCGCCGGAGGCCAGTGCAATCCAGCCGGCCGCGCCTTCGAGGTTGACCTCGGTGGCCCCCGGCGGCCCGCCGCCCGTGGCGGACAGGTCGCGTGCGTCGAGCACCGCCCGAGCCGCGGCGTCGACGTCTCCCCGCATCGCGCGAAGGCGTGCCCGGCAGGCGAGCGTCTCCCGCCGCACCAGCGTCGCGTCGCGCGCCACGGCGCACAGTGCTGCCGCCTCGTCGAGCACCGCCTCCAGCGTGGTCCACTGCCCGGTGTCGAGCAGCGTCCACGACAGCGGCGCGAATGCGAACGTGAATCCGCGCAACCCACCCCCGGCCGAAAGCCGTTCTATCGCAACGCTGAGTTCCCGCGCGGCCACCGCGGTGTCCTCACCGACGAACGCCATCACGCCCGCGACGAGCCGTCGGTACGGCTCCACCGCGGGTGACTGCGGCTCGAACCAGCGCCCGTCGGGCGGCGCGGGCCGGGAGTCCGCGGCGGCGGTGCCTGCGTACATCGCCGCGTACGCCCGCTGCAGTTTCATCGCCTCCGCCGGGAACGGCAGCGGGAACCTGCTCGGGGTCGCCGGGACGTCCGGCATCCGGTCGAGCCAGCGCCCCAGGTCCCGCCTGTGCTCCCACACCCCGGAGTAGTACGAGGACCCCGCAGCGGAGTACAGCAACGCGAGAACGAGTTGGGTGTCCCCGGGCCAGTCTCCGTCCAGTACGTCGCCGACAGCGGTGAACGCGTCGCCCGGCCGTCCACTCTGGAGCAGGATGGACGCCCGGGTCAGCGCCGCATAGCCCGAGACGTCCGGGTCGTCGGACTCGCGCAGCGGCACGTCGGCGAGTGACAACGCCCAGGCGACGTCGCCGGCGTAGTTGGCGGCGCCCGCAGCCAGCGCGTACCGGCGGGCCGCATCGGCGCGGTCAGGGCTCAGCTCGGCCGCACGCTGGAGCGCCCGGGCACGCTGCAGTTCCGACACCCGGCCGACCGACTGTGCTGACGTGTCCTCGAGTGCCGCGGCGATCGACTCGTCGGGTCCCGCCGCAGCCGATCCGAGATGCCAGGCCCGTGCACCCGCGTCGAGACCGGGCATCGCCGCCAGCGCGAGATGCGCTGCCCTCTGCTCACCGAAGTCGCATGCCGCATACGCCGCCGCCCGCAGCAGGGCGCCGGCGAACACCACCGTGCGGTCATCGGCGAACTCGACGAGCCGGGCCGCGCGGGCCGGCTCCCACCCGGAGAAGTCCTGCGCGAAACCCGCTGCGGCGGTGATCATGTCGACGGTCTCCTGGCCTGTCCCCGCCGCCGCGTGCGCCAGCAGCGTGCGGGTCGCCTGCGGCAGGGCGGCGATCTGGTCGGCGAACATCGGGTGGGCGCCTGCGGGATCACACATCGTCGCGCCGTGGAACGTCGTCGTGCGGTTGCGGGCGTAGGCGCGGGAGTACTCGATCAGCGCCAGCGGATTCCCGCGCGACCAGCGGATGATCTCCCCGCGCACGCTGGGGTCGGGTTGTTCGGGCTGGGCGTCGACGAGCTGCGCGGAGTGCTGCGGCGACAGCGGCGCCAGCTCGACGGTGCGGACCGTTCGGTCGGCGCCGCGCAGCACGTCGAGACGCCGCGAGGTCAGAACCGCGCGCACCCGGGTCGTCACGAGGTGCGCGGTGACGCCGAGCAGCAGATCCCGTACGTCGTCGTCGAACCTGTCGACGTCGTCGACGGCCAGCAGGACCGGCCGCTCGGCGGCGGCCGCCTCCAGCAGCGCCGCAACGGCGTCCCGCGTCAGCGACCACCGCGGTGAGGTCGCCGCCGGTTCCTCGACGAGCCCGGCGATGGCGTCGCGCAGGCCGGGCGGGAGAGCGCTCGCGAACGGCAGTACGGGCCACAGCATCCGCGCCAGTGGGCCGTGCCCGGGCGACCCACCGGCGCCGCCTGCCGCCGTCAGCACCCGCAGGTCGTCGCCTGCGGCGCGCACGGCGTGGCGAAGCACGGTCGTCTTGCCCGACCCGGCCTCACCGACGAGCAGTATCGCCGGCGGCGCGGTGCCCGTCCCGGTCACCACGGCGTCGGTGAGCGCGATGAGGTCGGCCCTGCCGATCAGCGGGAAGTTCTCCGTTGTGGTCACGGGTGCAGCGCCTCGGCGAGGAACCACGCACCCTGCTCGATGGCGGCCTTGGTGGGCGGGATGCCGGCCAGTGGACTGAGCACGACGAAGTCGTGCACCGTGCCCAGGTATCGCAGGGCCGTCACCTCGACCCCGGCGGCACGCAGGTTCCGCGCGAACAGGGCGCCCTCGTCACGCACGACGTCGGCCTCGGCGGTGACGAGCATCGTCGGCGGCAGGCCCGCCAGGTCCTCGCGGGCGGCCCGCATCGGCGACGCGGTCGGGTTCGTGCAGCCGGCGCCGCAGTAGTGATCCCAGTACCAGGCCTGCTCGTCGCTCGACAGCAGGTAGCCCTCGCCGAACTCGCGATGTGAGGCGGACGCGCAGGCGGCGTCGGTCGGCGGGTAGTACAGCAGCTGTGCCCGCAGCCGCGGCCCGCCGCGCGTCTTGGCGAGCATCGCGACGGCGATGGCGATGGTCGCCCCCGCGCAATCACCAGCCAAGGCAACGGCTTTCGCGTCCAGACCGAGGAGCTCGGCGTTGCCGTGCAGCCACAGCAGGGTGGCGTAGCACTCCTCCACCGCCACTGGGAAGCGGGCCTCCGGGGTCCGGCTGTACTCCGGCACCACCACGGCGACACCGGCCCGGACCGCCAGCTCCCCGACGATGTGGGCGTGGGTGTCGGCGTCGCCGAACATCCACCGGCCGCCGTGCAGGTAGAACACCGTTGCCAGGGCGCCGGACGCATCCCGGGGCCGCACCACCCAGAGCCCGGTCAGGCCGGCGGGTCCCACCTCCGCGGTGTGGAATCGGGCGTCGACGCCAACGTGTTCCGAGGTCGCCTGCTGCGCCTCCCGCAGCGCGGTGCGGCCGTCGTCGGGCCCGAGCTGACGCAGCGTCGGGGGTGTCGCCATGGCGTCGAGCAGCCGAGTGATCGCCGGATCCAGGACGACGGCCGGGCCGCCGCTTCCCGCGGGCCGAGATGTGCTCACCGGCGCGTCCTGTCTCTCGGGTGGCCGCCGACGCGGCCCGTCGTCGCCGAATGATAGGCGCGAATCCCGGCCGCGGCAGGGCGGCGGATCAGGACCCGAGCGGTCAGTCATCCGACTGATGACGAACGCGGCGCGGGTGTCGACACTCGATACCGGCCAGCCGTAATCCGGCGGTGCGCCGACCCCCACCACGGATGGGTGCAGGCGTCCATGACAAGCGGGCGCCGCCTGCACCAGAGTCGACGGCAGCACCATCCCGGCAGCAGGCCGGCCCGGCCACCCATCGCAGAGGAGCCCACCGTGACGACGTCGATCGCCCGAAGCAGCCACACCACCTCACTTCTCGACGGTGAGATCGTGGAGGAGTCCGCCCTGGGCTCGATGCGGCGGGTGACCGCCGACAACCTGCCGATCCTCGCGGGGCTGTCGATCAAGCGGGTGCTGCTCAACCCCGGCGCGATGCGGACCCCGCACTGGCATGCCAACGCCAACGAACTCACCTACTGCGTCTCCGGCACCGCCCTGGTCTCCATCCTCGACAGCGGGAGCAGGTTCTCCACGTTCCTCGTGACGGCCGGGCAGATGTTCCACGCGGAGTCCGGCTCCCTGCACCACATCGAGAACGTCGGCGACGACGTCGCGGAGTTCATCATCGCCTTCCGCCACGAGCGGCCAGAGGACTTCGGGTTCGGCGCCACGCTCGGTGCATTCAGCGACGCGGTGCTCGGCAACACCTACGACCTACCGGCCGCCGACTTCGCCACGATGCGTCGCACCGGGACCGATCGCAAGCTCGCCGCCCGCGTCGGCGACCCCGTCATCCCCGCCGCAGCGCACTTCGGCGACCCGCACAAGTTCGACATCGAAGCGCAGGCGCCGGGGCTGAACTACGCCAGCGGCAACGCCCGGTTCGCCCGCGACCAGTTCTGGCCCGCGCTCAAGGACATCTCGATGTACTCGCTGCGCGTCACCGAGGACGGCATGCGCGAACCCCACTGGCACCCGGTCACGGCGGAGATGGGGTACGTGCAACACGGCGACGCCCGCATGACCGTCATGAGCCCGGACGGCGCGCTGGACACCTGGAATCTCACGACCGGCGACATGTACTTCATCCCGCGCGCGTACCCGCACCACATCGAGAACGTCGGCCACGACGACTGGCACTTCCTGATCTTCTTCGACCAGCCGTTCCCCGCCGACGTCGGCTACCGCGCCTCGGCCAGTGCGTACTCGCGCGAGGTGCTGGCCGCCGCGTTCGACACCCACATCGACGAGCTCCCCCGATTCCCCTTCACCCCGGCGGATCCCCTGATCGTCACCCGCACCAATCCGCTCGACTGACTCCCCGGTCGCCGACATGCCCAACGCGTTCCGAGCAGTCGTCGTCGGAGGTTCCCTCGGTGGACTCGCCGCCGCGCACGAACTGGCGGCCGTGGGAGCCGACGTCGCCGTGTACGAGCGGTCCGTCGACCGCACCCAGCCCCGCGGCGCCGGCATCGTGATGCAACCCGAGGTCGAGTCGCTGTTGCGGCGGCTCGGCCGCACGGTGCCCTCGGTGAGCGTGGAATTGCACGAGCGACAACAACTCCACCGCCGCGGGGATCCCTCCCGGTACCGGGCACCGCAGTGGATGACCGCCTGGGACACATTGCACGACGCGCTGCGCTCGCCGCTGGAGTCCGTGTGCGTCCGCCTCGACAGCACGCTGGAATCGCTCCACCGCCACGACGGGAAGGTGACGGCGGCCTTCACGGACGGCTACGTGACGGGCGGTGACCTGGTGGTCGGCGCCGACGGGATCGGTTCAGCCACACGGCGATCACTCACCGGCCGTGACGACCTGCGCTATGCCGGGTACGTCGCGCTGCGGGGGCTCGAAGAGGAGTCGGCGCTGCCCGACGAGCTGCGGTCCCTGCTGGCCGAGCGGTTCACCATGTTCGCCGTTCCGGGGCTGCAGATGCTGTGCTACCTCGTCCCGGGCGCCCGCGGCGAGACCGCGCCGGGGCAGCGACGGGTCAACTGGGTCTGGTACGTCAACACCGCGGAATCACGGCTGCCGGACCTGCTCACCGGGCGTTCCGGGCGGCGGTTCGACCAGTTCCTGCCACCGGGTGAACTCAGCGCCGAGTCAGAGGGGTCGGTGCTGACGCTCGCCGACGGCGCGCTGCCCGCACCGTTCGCCGCGCTGGTCCGGCACTCGTCGGTGTTCCTGCAGCCGGTCTTCGACCTGATGCCGGCCCGGATGGTCGCCGATCACGTCGTGCTGCTGGGCGATGCGGTGGGAACAGTGCGGCCGCACACCGCTTCCGGGACGTCGAAAGCGCTCGGCGACGCCGCCGGGCTGGCCCGCGCGCTCGCCGGCTGGAACGCAGGCGATCCCCTGCCGCTGCCTGCCCTGCAAGCCTGGGAGGCGGGCAGGCTCGCGCACCTGCGAGCGGTGGCCGCCGCCGGGGTGCGACTGGCGGAAGGTTCGTCGCTGGGCGCCGGCACGGGTCCGCTGCTGTGACCCGCGCGCGCTAGAACCAGTCGGGGGACATCTCCAGCGTGGTGCGGTCCAGGCTCTCGAGGAGGTCGAGTTGCGGTGCGATGCGGGGCAGTTCGTACCGGAAGAAGTACCGCGCCGCCTGCCGCTTGCCGTCGTAGAATTCGCCGCACTCGCTGTGCGCCGCGACGAACTGCTCCAACCACATCCAGGCGATGACGAGGTGCCCGAACGCCTCGAGGTAGACCACGCTGTTGGCCATCGCCGCCTCGACATCACCCGAGGCGAACATGCCGGAGGTGACCTCGACCAGGCGCCGCCACATCCCGTTCAGTGCGGCGGCGAGCTCGGCGGCCTCGCCGCGGATGCTGTCGGCGGCCGCGACCGTCCCGGCGATCGCCTCGCCGAGCGCCGCCAGACTGGCACCGCCGCGCTGAGTCACCTTGCGGCCCAGCAGGTCCAGGCTCTGGATGCCGTGCGTGCCCTCGTGGATGGGGTTGAGCCGGTTGTCCCGGTAGTGCTGCTCGACGTCGTACTCGCGGGTGTAGCCGTAGCCGCCGTGCACCTGGATCGCCAAGCTGTTGGCCTCCAGGCACCACTGCGACGGCCAGCTCTTGGCGACCGGCGTGAGAATGTCGAGCAGCAGGGCGGCGGCGTCGCGCTCGCCGTCGGACTCCGCGCTGTGTGACACGTCGACCAGCCGCGCACAGTACAGCGCCAGCGCCAGGGCGCCCTCCGCATAGGCCTTCTGCGCCAACAGCATTCGCTTGACATCGGCGTGCTCGATGATCGGCACCTGCGGCGTCGACGGATCCTTGGCGGTCACCGGACGGCCCTGCGGCCGCTCCCTGGCGTACTGCACCGACTTCAGGTATCCCGTGTAGCCGAGCGCGACGGCGCCCATGCCGACACCGAGGCGCGCCTCGTTCATCATCCGGAACATGTAGGTGATCCCGCGGTGCGGCTCACCGACCAGGTAGCCGATCGCACCGTCAGCACCGCCGGGGCGGTGGGTGCCGTCGCCGAAGTTCAGCACGGTGTTGGTGATGCCGCGCTGGCCCATCTTGTGGTTGAGGCCCGCCAGCACGACGTCGTTGCGCTCGCCGATCGCGCCGTCGTCACCGACGAGGAACTTCGGCACGATGAACAGCGAGATGCCCTTGGTGCCGGGCGGCCCGCCGGGGATCTTGGCCAACACGAGATTGACGATGTTGTCGGTCATCTCGTGCTCGGCGCCCGAGATCCACATCTTCGAGCCGAACAACCGGTAGCTGCCGTCGGGCTGCGGCTCCGCGCGCATCGTGATGTCGGCCAGCGACGATCCGGCCTGGGTCTCCGACAGCGCCATGGTGCCCGAGAACCGGCCCGCCAGCATGGGTTTGACGAATGTCTCGATCTGTTCGGCGGTGCCGAACTCGGCGAGCAGGTTCGCGTTGGCGACCGTGAGCATCAGATAGCCGGAGGTGGCCAGGTTGGCCGCGGAGATCCAGGCGAACGCGGCCTGCGCGACGGTCGCGGGCAGCTGCGCGCCGCCGACCTCGGCGTCCATGCCCATGGCGAGCAGGTCCGCCGCGGCGAAGGCGTCCCACGCCTGCTTGACCTCGGGGATCAGGGTGACCCGCTGCCCGTCGAACGTCGGCTCGTTCGCGTCGCTCTTCTTGTTGTGTGGGGCGAAGTAGCGTTCGGCGAGCTGCTCGCACAGGTCGAGCACGCCGTCGAAGGTCTCCTTCGAGTGTTCGGCGAACCGGTCGCGCTTGGTCAGCTCCTCGACCTGCAGCCACTCGTAGAGCAGGAAGTCGAGGTCGCGCCGCGACAACAGGACGGACTTCATCTGATCGTGCTCACCCCGCCGTCCACGGGAATCACAGCGCCGGTGATGTACGAGCTCGCCCTGGCGGCCAGGAACACCGCGATGCCCGCCATGTCCTCGGGCGCCCCGATGCGGCCAAGCGGCAGCGCCCGTCCCACGGCGTCCGCGCCGGGGGCCAGCAGGACCTTGGTCATCCGCGACTCGAACAGCCCGGGCGCGATCGCGTTGACCAGGATCCGCGGCGCAAGCTCCGTGGCCAGGTGCTTGGTCAGCATGTGCACGGCCGCCTTGCTGGCCGCATACGAGAAGTTGTCGCGGCCCTTCTCCGGGGTGAAGTACCCGTCGATGCTGCCGGTGTTGACCACCCGGGCCGGGTCGTCGTCGGTCGAGCCCGCGGTGAGCAGCGGCACCAGCGCGCGGGTCAGCAGGAACACGCCCTTGACATTGACGTCGAAGACCCGGTCGAAGGCCGACTCGGGGAACTCGTCGAACGGCGCACCCCAGTTCGAGCCCGCGTTGTTGAACAGCGCGTGCACCGCGTCCTCGCGGTCGGTCAGCGCGGCGGTCAGCGTCTGCACCCCTTCGGCGGTGCCCAGGTCGGCGGGTACCGCCTCGACCGGGCCCAGTGACGAGAGTTCTGCGGTGGCCGAGGCGAGTTCGGCCTCCTTGCGGCTGGACAGGTACACCTTCGCGCCGGCCTGCAGCAGACCCCGCGCCATCATCACCCCGATGCCGCGGCCGCCGCCGGTGACGACGGCGACCTTGCCGTCGAGCCGGAACATGTCGGTCATGCGCCGCGACCGGTGGTGACGTCGAGGCCGAGGGGAGATTCGGCGCGGATGGTCTCGTCGCGGATCAGGCCGCGCAGCAGTGCGGTGCTGAATTCTTCGGCGATCTCCTGCGCGGTGCGGCGGCCCTGTGGGCGCAGCCAGCGGTAGGCGCCGAGGGTCATACCGATGTAGCCCAGCGCCAGCACGTGGGAGTCGCAGTCGTAGAACTCGCCGCTGGCGATCCCGCGGTCGATGACGTCGCGGACGTGTTCGTACACCTGGGTCTCCTTCTCCCGGATGTAGGCCACCTGGTCCTCGGTGAACCACTCCGTGATGTAGGGCCCCTCCTGGAAGTAGACCGCCGCGCGCTCGAGGTCGCCGGCGATGCCGACCAGCAGGCGCCGGGTGAAGTGGTAGATGGTCTCGCGCGCCGACGCGCTGGGGTCGTCGTGCAGTGCGTCGACGGTGAAGTCGGCGGCGCCCTTGTAAATGTCGTAGAGGATCAGCGACTTGCTGGCGTAGTAGTGGTACACCGTGGCCTTGTTCAGGCCGACCGCGTCGGCGACGTCGTCCATCCGGGTGCCGTGGTATCCCCGCGCCGCGAACAGCTTGGTGGCCACTGCCAGCAGTTCCTGGCGCCGGGACAGCCCGTTCGGCGAGGCTGCTGGGGACGTATCGGACATGGTGACTCGCTATCGAACGTGCCCGCTGGGGCGTCAACTAACCGGTAGGTCGATCAGTCTAGGCAATGCGGCCCCGAACCCCTGCCGGTGACGGGCCCGCCGGGGCTAGACTTCCATCAACGCCGCGTCTACTGGGAGGTACCGATGGATCCGAATCCGGACTACGACGCGAGCGACGAGATCGAGTACTTCTTCCAGTGGTTCCCCTGGGGGCTGCGCGGCGTGTACCCACCGCCGTCCTACCCGCCCGTCTAGACCCTCACAGTTCCCGCGCCTGCCGGGCGGTAGTGCGCTGAGCTGCAGTGACAGCATGTTGTGTTAGCTTCTCTAAGTAATGAGCCGACACACCGCACGCAATGACGACGACAGCTGGGATCTCGCCTCGAGCGTGGGCGCGACCGCGACCATGGTCGCCGCCTCGAGGGCACTGGCCACCCGCAGCGCCGACGCGCTGATCGACGACCCCTATGCCGAACCCCTGGTGCGCGCCGTCGGCCTCGAGTTCTTCGTCCACCTGCTCGACGGCAAGGTCCCCGACGCCTCGCCCCGCTACGACGCCGAACGCTCCGGTGAGCACATGGCCGTGCGGACGCGGTTCTACGACGACTTCTTCCTCAACGCCGTCCGAAGCGGCATCCGGCAGGTGGTGATCCTGGCGTCCGGACTCGACACCCGGGCCTACCGACTGCCATGGCCGAAGGACACCCTCGTCTTCGAGGTCGACCTGCCCGGCGTGCTGGAGTTCAAGTCGACGACGCTGCGGGCACTCGACGCCGAACCCGCCGCGAAGCACCGGACGGTGGCCGTCGACCTGCGTGACGACTGGCCGGCAGCGTTGCGCGCCGCGGGTTTCGACCCGGCGGCGCCGACGGCGTGGAGCGCCGAGGGACTGCTGGTGTACCTGCCCTCGGCCGCGCAGGACCGGCTCTTCGACGAGCTCACCGCGCTCAGCGCGCCGCGCAGCCAGTTCGCCTGCGAGTACGTCCCCGACATGTCGGTGTTCGGCCACGAGGCGCTGCGCGAGATGTTCGAGGAGTCGGCGGTGAACGTCCGCGACCTGGTGTACCAGGACGACCGCAGCCAGGTGCCGGAGTACCTGAGCCGGCTCGACTGGTGCAGCAGCGTGCGCACCGCCGAACAGCTCTACGCCGCCAACGGCCTGGACTATCCGGACGCCGCCGAGTTCGCGATGTTCTCCGACGTCACCTACCTGCGCGCCGAACTGGACTAGCCGGGCGCGCCGATCCGGATCCGGTCGCCCGGGTCCGGACAGGCCTGCGACAGCGCCATCAGGTTCGCGTTGAACTCCGCGCCGACGCGGCTGAAGTCCGCGGCGAAGTCCGCAGTCCGCTCCCGCAACACCAGCGCGGCCGTCCGGTCGGCCAGGCCGGCCACGTCGTGTGCCCGCCGGGCCAGTCCCTCATCGCGAATCGTGTTCGCCGCAGCGGTGATTCGCTCGATCCGGTCGTCATATTCGGTCGCCGGCGTTTCCGCCTCGCCGTTCACCTCCTTCGCGACGGCGTCGTGGAACCGCTCGGCCTCGTCGCCCACCGCCCGGACCGCGTCGCAGTCCGGCGACGACCGTTCGCCCGTCAGCACCACACCGAGCACGATCCCGATGGCCGCGACCACGACCACCACTCCGCCCGCAAGCCACCACCCGCGCCGCGTCATCCCTCGATTGTCGCCCGTGCGGGACGACCACGATGGCGCAGATCAGGCCGCGGCGGCCTTGACCGCCCGCCCCACCTCGGCCCGCAGCTCGGTGTACTCCGGTGAGCGGCGCAGCTCGTCGGCGTCGACACCGGAGCGGGGCAGGTCGACCGGCAGGTCGAGCGCGACCTGGCCGGGTCGCCGCGTCAGTACCACGATGCGCGACCCGAGGAACGCGGCCTCGTCGGCGCTGTGCGTGACGAACACCGTGGTGCGTCCGGACTCCGCGCTGACCTGCCGCACGTCCTCCTGCAGCCGTTCCCGGGTCAGCGCGTCGAGCGCCGCGAACGGCTCGTCGAGCAGGAACAGCGGCGTCTCGGCGGCCAGCGCCCTGGCGATCGCGACGCGCTGCTGCTGCCCGCCGCTGATCTCCCAGATCTTGCGGTCGGCGGTGCCCTCGAGCCCGACACGCTCCAGCAGCTGGTCGCGCCGCTCGGCCCGCCGCTCGCGCGGCACCTTCGCGTATTTCAGCGCCAGGTCGACGTTGCCGCCGACCGTGCGCCACGGGAACAGCCGCGGCTGCTGGAACACCACACCCGCCGTCACGCCGGGGTTGGGCGCGACCCCGGCGACCTGCACCGAACCCTCGCTCGGCGATTCGAAGCCGGCAAGCAGCCGCAGCAGGGTGCTCTTGCCGCAGCCCGACGCGCCGACCAGCACCAGGAACGAGCCCGGGTCGACCGTCAGGTCCACCGGTCCGACGGCCGTGACCTCGGCGCCTGCGCGCCCGTAGCGATGCGAGACGTTCCGCAGGCGGACACCGTGGTCCACCGCCGTCCGGACCGCGCCGTCACTGGGTGAGGGCACCGGGCAGACCCGTGGTGTACAGCGCGTCCTGGAACGTCTTCAGCGGCGCGGCGGCCTCGATCTGCTTCTGCTCGAACAGGAACTGCGAGGCGCTCTGCAGGTTCGCGGCGAGGTTGCCGGGGCTGCCGTCGGCGCCGAGCCACTCCGGCGACGCGATCTCCGCGGGTGTCAGGAAGCCGACCTGCTTCAGCTGGCCTTCGATTTCACCCGGGGTCAGGCCGCTCTCGGCGGCGATCGCCTTGGCGGCGGCCGCGGGATCGTCCTTGATCAGGTCGAGGGCCCGGGCCTGCTGCTGCCGCCAGGTGTCGACCACCTCGGGGTGGGCGGCGGCGAACTCGTCTGCCACCACGGCGAGGTCGAGGGTGGGCTTGCCGTCGGCGGCCAGCTGCCTGCTGGTGATCAGGTCCTTGCCGTTGCGGCGCAGCTGGTCCAATGTCGGCAGCCAGGAGTAGCCGGCGTCGATGTCACCGCGGTCGAACGCGGCGAGGATGGCCTGCGGCTGCAGGTCGACGAGCTGGACGTCGGCCGGTGAGAGGCCGTTTTGGTCGAGCGCGGCCAGCAGGCTGTAGTGCGCCGTCGAGGCGAACGGCGTGCCGACCCGCTTGCCCCTCAGATCGGCGATGGTGTTGACGCCGCTGCCGTTGCGGGCCACCAGTGCCTCGTTGTCGCCGGCGACGTCGAGGATGAACGCCACCCGGTAGGGGATGTTCAGCGGCGCCGAAAGGCCACGCGCGACGGGGCTCGACCCCAGCGCGCCGAAGTCGACCTCCTTGGCCACGAACGCGGTGTTGACGTCGGCGCCCGAGTCGAACTTCGTCCATTTGACGTTGTATTCGGGCAGCGCGTCCTCGAGCCAGCGGTTGTTCTTCACGATCAGATCGCCGCTCGGGAAGCTCTGGTAGGCGATGCGGATCGTCGGCTTCTCGGCGTCCCCGCCCGAGCGGTCCACCGAACACCCGGACAGTCCCAGTGCCGTGACCGCCAGCGCCGCGACGGCCGCTCCGAATGCCCTACGCCTCATATTTTTCCTCTCCAGGGGACCGCGCGCCGTTCGATGGCACGCAGCAGACCGTCGATGACCAGGCCTGAGAAGCCGATGGCGAAGATGCCGACCAGCACGACCGGGGTGTTGTTGTAGTTGCTCGCGTCCTTGACCAGGCCGCCGACGCCGGGCAGCCCGTTGAACAGTTCGGCCGCCACCACCGACGAGTACGCCATCCCGACGGCCAGGCGCACGCCGGTGAACGTCTCGGGCAGCGCCGACGGCACGACGACGTCGCGGATGACGTCGCGGCGCGACGCCCCAAGAGCCCGTGCGGCCTCGATCAGGCCGACCGGCGCGGCCATCACCGCCGCCGTGGTGGCGACCGCCGCGGGCGGCAGCGCGGCCAGCGCCAGCAGGGTGATCTTGGGGGCCTCGTCGATCCCCAGCCAGATCACCAGCAGGAAGAAGTAGGCCAGCGGCGGCAGCGCCCGCAGGAACGTCAACCACGGCTCCAGCACGCTGCGCACCCAGGACACCGACCCCATCACCACGCCGAGCGCCACCCCGAGCGTGACACCGACCACGACGCCGACGAGCACCCGCCGCAGCGTCATGTAGAGGTGCTCCCACAGCAGGTAGCCGGCGTAGCCGCGGACACCGTCGTGGGTGGTCGACACGTCGACCAGGGCATGCCACACGGTGCTCGGATACGGCACGAAGGTCTGGTTCCAGACACCGCTGACCGCGACGAGTTGCCAGACGCCGAAGAACACCGCCACCGACAGCAGCGGCAACGCCGCACGCGTCAGACGGCCGCGCCACCGGCCCGCGGGCGCGGCGACCACGGGCGCGTCGGCCTGCGGCTCGGCGGGCGCGATATCGGTGAACACAGACACCCGGTCACCTTGGCGGTTGTCTCAGCTCAGGCGAATAGCTGCGCTCACCGCGATTCGAATTCCGGCACGCTCAGCGCGATCTGGTCACCGCGACGGACGATGAGCTCCATCCGCTCGAACGCGTCCAGCCAGCCCGGCATCGGCCAGCGGTTCCATCGGCTGCGGAAGACCCGGGCGTTGTCCACGATCTGCGCGAGGTGTTCCACCGGTGGATCGGACACCGGGTGGTGCTGGTGGTAGGCGTGCGCTCCGCCGACCCACACCAGCGGAATGTCGTGGCGCCGGGCGACGGCCGCGAAGTCGGTGTCTTCCCCGCCGTAACCGACGTACTCCTCGCAGAAGCCGCCCAGGCGATGCCAGGTGTCCGCCGACACCGCGAACGACAACGACCAGAACAGGTCGTGGTTCGGTTCGGCGACAAGCACTCCGGCCGGAGGCGACGGCCGCGCTGGGTGGGGACGGGTGAGCGCGTCGAGGTCGTCGAGCAGATAGCCGTCGGGCCCCGGCGGCGACAGGTAGGTGACGGGACCGCTCAGCAGCGCACCGGTGCCGAGGGCACGGTGCGCGTCGACGTAACGGCCGACGAGCGAACGGCCGGGAATGCAGTCCACATCGAGGAAGATCAGCAGCTCGGCGCCGCGCTGCAACGCCCGCTCGGCGCCCGCGTTGCGCGCC
>NZ_JAUMSQ010000339.1:0-4079 GCF_030519285.1 Mycolicibacterium arseniciresistens | reverse complement strand
GGACCGCTGCTGCCGACCGTCGCCGCCGGTGCGGTGGCCCTGCACGCCGACCGCACCCCCGCGGCCACCGACCTGCTCACCGCCCTCGCGGGCGGCGCCCCCGCCGCGGTGGTGCTCCCCGAGTACTCCGACCTGCAGGCCACGCCGACCGACGACGGCTGGCGGGTCAGTGGCGTCACCACCGCCGTACCCGGCGCCTGTTCGGCGCGAATCCTGTTGCTGCCGGCGCACACCGGCGACGGGGGGCTGATCTGGCTGGCCGTCGCCGCGGATGCGCCCGGCGTCGCCGCAGAACCGGTGGGCGGCACCGACATCACCACCGACGCCGGTGTGCTGCGCCTCGAAGGGCACGACGCCTCCGCGGAGGCGGTGCTCACCGGCATCGACGACGACCGGGCGCGATGCGTCGTGGTGGCGCTGACGGCCTGCGCGTCGGCAGGCATCGTCGGCTGGTGCGTCGGCGCGGTGACCGCACACCTACGCACCCGCGAGCAGTTCGGCAGGCCGATCGGCTCCTTCCAGGCGCTGCAGCACCGGGCGGCGATGCTGCTCGTCAACGCCGAGCTGGCGGCGGCCGCGGCGTGGGACGCGGTCCGTGCCGACGGCGATTCGCTGGAGCAGCACCGCATCGCCGCGGCGGGAGCGGCCGTGACGGCCGTCGCGGCGGCGCCCGACCTGGTGCTCGACGCGCTGACCATGTTCGGTGCGATCGGCTTCACCTGGGAACACGACCTGCACCTCTACTGGCGGCGGGCCATCAGCCTGGCCGGCGCCGTCGGGCCGATGAGCAGGTGGACCCGGTGGATGGGCGAGCTGGCCACCACCGCCGTCCGCGACATGGCGGTGAATCTCGGTGCGGCCGAAGCGGATTTGCGCTCCGAGGTCGCCGACACCCTGGACCGGGCGCTGACCCTGGGCAACGACGGCATCGGTAAACAGGGCGACTACGAGCACTTCATGACCGGACCGCAGCGCACCCTGCTCGCCGACGCCGGACTGGTCGCCCCGCACTGGCCCGCGCCCTGGGGACTGGACGCCACGCCGTTGCAGCAGTTGGTGATCGACGAGGAGTTCGCCCGGCGGCCGGATCTGGTGCGCCCGTCGCTGGGCATCGCCGAGTGGATCGTGCCGACCCTGCTGCAGGCCGCCCCGCCCGAGGTGCAGCAGCAGCTGATCCCGCCGACGCAGCGCGGCGAGCTGGGCTGGTGCCAGCTGTTCAGTGAGCCCGGCGCCGGATCGGATCTGGCCTCACTGGTGACCAGGGCCACCCGGGTCGAGGGCGGATGGCGCATCAACGGCCACAAGATCTGGACGTCGTCGGCCGAGCGTGCGGACTTCGGCGCCCTGCTGGCCCGCACCGATCCCGACGCGGCCAAGCACCGCGGCATCGGCTACTTCGTGCTCGACATGCGCTCACCCGGCGTCGAGGTACAGCCGATCAAACAGGCCAACGGCGAAGCACATTTCAACGAGGTGTTCCTGGCCGACGTGTTCGTCCCCGACGAGATGCTGCTGGGCGACCCGGCCGCAGGCTGGCAGCTGGCCATCAGCACGATGGCCACCGAACGGGTCGCGATCAGCGGCTACGTGAACAACGACCGCGCCACCGCGTTGCGCGCCATGGCATCCGGTCCCGACGGCGAGGACGTCCGGCGCGCACTCGGCGAGATCGACGCCTACACCAACGCGATCAGGGCGCTCGGCGTGCGCGAGACGCTGCGTCTGCTCGACGGCCAGGCCGCCGGGCCTGCGTCGAGCATCGCCAAGGTCGCCACCACAGTGCTGCTGCGCAAGGTGTCCCGGCACACGCTCGACGTGGCCGGGCCGCTGGCGGTGACCGAGCAGTCCGACCCGCCGGTCGTGGCGCCGTACCTGCACCTGCCCGCCGAGCTGATCGGCGGCGGCACGCCCGAGATCCAGCTCAACATCATCGCGCAGATGATCCTGGGCCTGCCGCGGAAGTGAGGACCGCGAACGTGATTGCAGCGGAGAGGAGTACGAATGGGACTGCGCGGTGAGGCCGCCATCGTCGGCTATGTGGAGCTGCCGCCGGAACGGATGAGCAAGGCGTCCCCGGCGCCGTTCACACTCGAGCAGTGGGCGGAGCTCAGCGCCGACGCGCTGGCCGACGCGGGGCTGACCGGTGACGTGGTGGACGGCATCGTGACGTCGCACCTGGCCGAGTCGGAGATCTTCGTGCCGTCGACTATCGCCGAATACCTGGGCGTCGGAGCGAATTTCGCCGAGCTGGTGGACCTCGGCGGCGCCAGTGCCGCCGGCATGGTGTGGCGGGCCGCGGCGGCCGTCGAGCTCGGTCTGTGCGACGCGGTGCTGTGTGTGCTGCCGGCCCGCTACATCACCCCGACGTCGGACCGCAAGCCCAAGGCGCTGTCCGACGCGGTGTTCTTCGGCTCGTCGAGCAACCAGTTCGGTTCTCCCCAGGCTGAATTCGAGATCCCCTACGGCAACCTCGGGCAGAACGGGCCGTACGGTCAGGTGGCGCAGCGCTACGGCGCGGTGTACGGCTACGACGAGCGCGCGATGGCCAAGATCGTCGTCGACCAGCGGGTCAACGCCAATCACACCGACGGCGCGATCTGGCGGGACAAGCCGTTGACGGTCGAGGACGTGCTCGCCAGCCCGGTGATCGCCGACCCGCTGCACATGCTCGAGATCGTCATGCCGTGCGTCGGGGGCGCGGCGGTGGTGGTGGCGAACACCGACATCGCCCGCCGTGCCCGCAACAGGCCGGTGTGGATCAAGGGGTTCGGCGAACACGTGCCCTTCAAGACCCCGACGTACGCGGCCGACCTGCTGCAGACGCCGATCGCCAAGGCCGCCGACACCGCGTTCTCGATGACCGGTCTGCGCCGCGAGGACATGGACATGGTGTCGATCTACGACTGCTACACCATCACCGTGCTGCTGTCGCTGGAGGACGCCGGCTTCTGCGAGAAGGGCAAGGGCATGGGTTTCGTCGCCGAGCACGACCTGACGTTCCGCGGCGACTTCCCGCTCAACACCGCGGGCGGTCAACTCGGCTTCGGGCAGGCCGGCCTCGCCGGCGGCATGCACCACGTCTGCGACGCGACCCGTCAGATCATGGGACGCGCGGGCGCCGCGCAGGTCGCCGACTGCCACCGCGCGTTCGTGTCCGGCAACGGCGGCATCCTCTCCGAACAGACCACGCTGATCCTGGAGGGCGACTGACATGAGCGAGATGACGTTCGAGCGGCCGATGCCGGTCAAGACGCCCACCACGGCGCCGTTCTGGGATGCGCTCGCCGAGCACCGCATCCGCATCCAGTACTCGCCGTCGTCCGGCGCGTACGTGTTCTACCCGCGGGTGCGTGCGCCGCGGACGCTCGCCGACGACCTGGAGTGGCGGGAGATCTCCGGCATGGGGACGCTCTACTCGTTCACCGTGGCCCGGCGTCCCGTCGGCCCGCACTTCGCCGACACGGTGCCGCTGCTGCCTGCGATCGTCGAGTGGGACGAGGGTCCGCGGTTCTCCACCGAGATGGTCGACGTCGTGCCCGAGGACCTGCGCATCGGGATGCGGGTGCGGCCGGTCTACTTCGACTATCCCGGAGACCACCCCGACCACGCCGTCACGATGCTGCGCTACCGCCCCGCCTGACGGTGGCGCAGCTCACACAAAGGTTTGAACATCCCGCCTGGTGGAACCTGTCAGCTCGACAGCCAAAGCCAGGAGGGGACACATGTCCGAGCACGAAAAGGCCGATCAGGCCCGTAAAGGACTGGTCGACGCGGTCAAGGGCAAGGCGAAGGAGATCGCCGGCGCGGTGACCGGTAACGACTCGCTCACCGCCGAGGGGCAGCTGGACCAGACCCAGGCGAAGGAACGCCGGGAGGCCAACGCCCAGGAGGCGGTGGCCGACGCCAAGGCCACCGAGGCGCAGTCCGAGGCCGCCGAGGCCAGGGTCGCCGCCGCCGAGGAGCGCACGACCGTCGAGGCGCAGGCCCAGACCGTCGAGAACGCGGCACGACAGCAGCAGCTCGCGGAGAAGCGGACCGCCGAGCAGGCCGCCCAGGCCGAGGTGGCACGGGCCGCGGCC
>NZ_JAUMSQ010000338.1:0-8117 GCF_030519285.1 Mycolicibacterium arseniciresistens | reverse complement strand
GACGTCACCGCGCGCCGCCAGCCTGCCCGCCCTCGCCACGGCGTCGGCGAACGCCACGACGTCGACCGCTGCGGACTCGGGCAGACACAGCCGGTAAGCCTCACCGCGCCGGTCGACACTCACGCCGTGGTCGACCAGCAGGCGGCGCGCACTCGACACCGCCACCTGCAACCGGTGCGCCGCCACGGAATGTTGCACCCCGGGCCACAGCAGGTCCTCGAGGTACTCGCAGTGGTGGTCGCGGCCCGGCGCCAGGGCCAGGATCTGCAGCACGCGACGCGCCTGCGGCCGCAGGGCGTCCAGCGCGACAGCGCGCCCGCCCGCCTCGATGCCGAACTCGCCGAAGCATCGAACGATCATGGCCGGCGCACTCGCGGTCCCGGCCGGTTCCCGGCCACGCCCCCACTCCGGCACAAGCACATCGACCGTCGTTGCCGCCGTGCTCATTTCGTTGGATTCGACGGTCTTCTCCAGCCGTGACACCTGCGCGCAGCGGCGGTACCACTGCTGCGCCTCGGCCACGCCGTACTCCTCGACGAGGGCCAGTTCGAGATGTGTGCGCAGCACCTCGTGATAGCGGAAGTGCCTGCCGCCGTCGTCGGTCGACGTGAACAGTTGCGCCGCTTCGAGTTCGGCCAGGATGCGGTGGCTGCCGGTGGCGCCGAGCAGAGCGTCGCAGACTTCGCCGGACATCCTCTCCAACGGCGCAGTGCGGAGCAGGAATTCGCGGCGGTCGGCGGACAGCTGATCGAGGACGTTGCGCGTCAGGTAGGACCGGACGTGACGGCACCGCCCGCCGAGGTGCGCGACGGCCCGGTGCCGATCGGCGGCGCTGCGCTGCGCGGTGGCCAGCTGGAACAGCCACAGCGCGGCGGCCCATCCGCCGGTGCTGCGGGCCAGGGCGGAGGCGGCGTCCGGCCGCAGGGGGCAGCCGTACACCGTGGCGAACAACTCCTCGATCTCCGATGTGCGGAACCGCAGGTCGTCACCGCCGATCTCGCCGAGCGACCCGGACACCCGCAACCGCGGGACGTTGACGTCCGGGGTGCGCCGCGACGCGCAGACGACCCGTAGACGGCGGGGCCGCAGCGCCAGGAACTGCTCCAGTGCCCGCTCGGCCGCCGAGCCGGCGATCGCGTGCACGTCGTCGAGGAACAGCACCGCACCCGGACCCGTCCACCGGTCGAGAGCCGCGAGCAGTCCGGCCGTCGAGGCCACGTCGGCGATGTCGACCAACCCGCCGAGCGCACCGGCCAGATGTGCGACGAACCGGTTCTCGCCGGTGTCGTCCTCGGTGACGCCGTACCACCCCACGGGCACCTGCGCCGCGGCGGACAGATGCGACAGCAAGGTGGTCTTCCCACACCCGGCCGGTGCCACCACCATCGTGGTCGCGGCCGGTGCCGTCAGCCGGTCGCGGACCAGGCCGGCCGGCTCGGGTGCGCGCAACTTCTCCCGCAACACCGTGCATCTGCCGGTATCCGTCGTGAGCTCCACGGGCGCAGCGTATGACCGCGTCACCTAAGTGGTTTGAGTAGTCGACTACTCGACTTGCGGCCTCGCCGGTAGAGTCCGGCCACGTGCCCGAGAAGTCTTTCAAAGCCCCACCGGCACGGCTGATCGCCGCGGTCGACAAGGTACGCGCCGGCCTGCAGCGGCTGCACCGGTCCACCGTGCCGGGCAACATCGCGATGCTCGAACTGGCCACCGGCGCGTGGACGACGGCGGCGCTCTACACCGCGGCGAAACTCGGCATCCCCGATCAGCTGGCGAGTGGACCCGCCCACGCGAACGACGTCGCCAAACGGATCGGCGCCCACCCGGAGTCCGTCTACCGGCTGATGCGGGCGCTCGCCGGCAAGGGTGTGCTCACACAGCGCCGCGACGGCCGGTTCGCACTGACCCGCGTCGGCGACGCGCTGCGCTCCGACTCCGACGGCTCGCTGCGCGACATGGTGCTGTTCATCGGGCACCCGATGCGCTGGGAGGACTGGGGCAACCTGGAGCACTCCGTGCGTACCGGGCAGACCGCCACCGAGATGCTGCGCGGCATGCCCGTGTGGGACTTCCTCGCCGTGAACCCGGAGTTCGCCGAGGTGTTCAACCGGGCGATGACGGCCACCAGCGGGCTGACCGACGAGGCCGCGCTGAGTTGCTACGACTTCACCGGCTCGAAGCTGGTGGTCGACGTGGGCGGCGGGCACGGCGCACTGCTGTCGACCATCCTGCGCAGTGCGCCCGACGCCAGGGGCGTGCTCTTCGACCAGCCGTCGGTGGTGGAGAACGCAGGCCCGACACTCGCGGCGGCCGGCGTCGCCGAGCGCACCACGACTGCGGGCGGTTCGTTCATGGAGTCGGTGCCCGACGGCGGCGATGTCTACGTGATGAAGAACATCATCCACGACTGGTACGACGACGACGCGGTGCGCATTCTGCGCACCATCCGCACGTCGATCGCCGACGGCGGCAGGCTGCTCCTGCTGGAGATGGTGCTGCCGGAACGGCCGTCGTCGTTCATCGGCCTCATGCTCGACCTCGAGATGCTCGTCACCGCCGGCGGCAAGGAGCGCACCAGAGCGGAATACGCGAACCTCCTCGCCCGGTCCGGCTTCCGCCTGCAGCGGGTGGTCGACACCGTCACCCCGCTGTCGATCATCGAAGCGGTACCTGTGTGACGCCCGACCGCATCGCGGTCGGATCGGGTTCGGAGTACGAGGCCGCGGTCGGCTACTCGCGGGCCGTGCGTGTCGGCCCGATGGTCGCGGTGGCGGGCACCACCGGCGCGGGTTCCGGCGCCGCGGCACAGACCAGGGACGCGCTGCGGCGGATCGCCGCGGCGCTGGCCGAGGTGGACGCGACGCTGTCCGACGTGGTGCGCACCCGGATGTACGTCACCGACATCTCGTGCTGGCGCGAGGTCGGCGCCGTGCACGCCGAATACTTCGGCGACATCCGCCCGGTCACCACGATGGTCGAGGTGTCGGCACTCATCGCGCCCGAACTCCTCGTCGAGGTGGAGGCCGACGCCTACATCGGCTCCACGACAGCCGGGAACACCCCGTCGTCGCCCGGCGGGTAGGGCGTGACCCGCAGCACCGCCGCGACCGGCAGCGGTCCGTACAGGTGCGGGAAGAGCATGCCGCCGGGGTCGGTGGGCACGCCCGGCTCCCATCGCACCTCCGCCGACAGCAGCGCGGGGTCGATCTGCAGCAGCACCAGATCGGTGCGCCCGGCGTAGAGCCGGTTGGCCGGCAGGTGCACCTGGCCCGGTGCGGACAGGTGCACGAAGCCCACCGCGTCGAGCGACGGGGGGCGATGTTCTCCGTGATCCAGCGCCACCTGCCAGTCCGCGGCCGGGCAGAGGTGCACCAGCAAAGGCGGACGTGCGGGTGGTTTCCGCGGCGAATCTGGGTACATACGTCTAGCCTGCCCTCCTGGCAACACGGGGTGACGTGAGACACGACACACCGGTGAACCCCCGGGGAACAAGGCCGGAACCGAATACGTCTGACACAGTAGAGATACGCGGTAGGGCATGATCCCGCACCGCGCCGGCTAGAAACGGAGGAGCCATGACCGCAACTCTGACCAGTCCCGAACTCACCCGGGCTGATCGCTGCGATCGCTGCGGTGCCGCCGCCCGGGTGCGCGCGAAGCTGCCTTCGGGTTCCGAGCTGCTGTTCTGTCAGCACCACGCCAACGAGCACGAGGCCAAGTTGGTCGAGCTCGCCGCGATCATCGAAGTGAGCCCGTCGGACTCGTAGGGCCACTCCGACGAGCACCGCTTATGGGCAGTAGCGCATTTCTTCGGTAATGCTGGTCTGGTCATGACTGACCAGCCGGCTCCGATCCCCCCGTCGCGTCATCACATCTGGCGAACCACCCGACGCACTCTGTCGAAGAGTTGGGACGACTCGATCTTCTCGGAGTCGGCCCAGGCGGCGTTCTGGTGCGCGCTGTCCCTGCCGCCGCTGCTGCTCGGGATGCTCGGCAGCCTGGCCTACATCGCCCCGCTGTTCGGCGCGGAGACGCTGCCCGCGATCCAGGACCAGATCATCGGGACCGCGAACAGCTTCTTCTCGCCCAACGTCGTCAACGAGATCATCGAGCCGACGGTGCGCGACATCGTCGCGGGCGCACGGGGCGAGGTGGTGTCGGTCGGCTTCGTCATCTCGCTGTGGGCCGGCTCGTCGGCGGTGTCGGCGTTCGTCGACTCGATCGTGGAGGCACACGATCAGACGCCGCTGCGACACCCGGTTCGCCAACGGTTCTACGCGCTGGGCCTCTACGTGGTGGCGCTGGTGCTGGCGATCGCGACCGCGCCGCTGCTGGCGCTCGGCCCGCAGAAGATCGCGCAGTACATCCCCGACAGCTGGGACCACGTACTGCGGTACGGGTATTGGCCGCTGCTGTTCCTGAGCCTGATGATCGCGGTGAACCTGCTCTACCGGGTGTCGCTGCCGAAACCGCTGCCGTCGCACCGGCTCCTGCTCGGGGCGGCGCTGGCCACGGTGGTGTTCCTGATCGCGACACTGGGCCTGCGGGTGTACCTGACGTACATCACCAGCACCGGTTACACCTACGGTGCGCTCGCCACCCCGATCGCGTTCCTGCTGTTCGCGTTCTTCCTCGGATTCGCGATCATGATCGGCGCGGAACTCAACGCCGCCATCCAGGAGGAGTGGCCGGCGCCGGTGACCCACGCCCACCGGCTGCGCGGTTGGTTGGGAGAGAAGGCCGAGTCGATCAACTCCACGGCGTCCGTCGCCGTCGCGAAGCCCGCGGGCACGCCGCCGACCGCCGATCCGAGCGTGGCCGCACCGCGGCCCGCCGATTAGGTCTTGAGCTGCTCGAAGATTCGCTTGCAGTCCGGGCAGACCGGGGAGCCGGGCTTGGCACTGCGGGTGACCGGGAACACCTCGCCGCACAGGGCGACGACATGGGTGCCCATGACGGCGCTCTCGGCGATCTTGTCCTTCTTCACGTAGTGGAAGAACTTCGGCCGGTCACTGTCGGTGCCGTCGTCGACCTGTTCGTCGGTCTCGGTGCGCTCGATGGTGTCGGTCTGCATGTGACCATTGTGCCTGGCAATGGATCGGTAAGAAATCCCACGAGCGCAGCGGGACCCGGCTGTGCCAGAGTGGAAGTATGAAACACGGCCAGGAGCTGGGTTTCGACGACGAGGGTCGGCCCGTGCTGATCACCCGCGCCGCACCGGCCTACGAAGACCAACACCGCGCCCGCGTGCGCAAGTACCTCTCGCTGATGGCGTTCCGGATCCCCGCGCTGATCCTCGCGGCGGTCGCCTACGACATCTGGGAGAACGGCCTGGTGTCGCTGGCCATCATCCTGGTGTCCGTGCCGCTGCCGTGGATGGCCGTCCTCATCGCCAACGATCGCCCGCCGCGCCGCGCCGAGGAACCCCGCCGCTACGCGCACGGGCGGCGCATCCCGCTGTTCCCCACCGCCGAGCGGCCGGCGCTGGAATACCGGCCGCCCTCGGCGCCGCAACCGGATTCCGCGGAGTCCGGATATGACGTCCCGCGCTGAGCTCCCGACGCTTCCAATCCTCAGGACATTCTCAGGTCTTCACCGAAAAAGCCCTGATCAAAAGGTGTGAAGCGGCAGGGGGGCGGGAACTACTAGCGGCACTTGGGCGTTAAAGCTCATGACAGTTCTAGCCGAGCAGGAGGCCGTCATGGCAAATGCCACCTTTAGCCGCATCGACAGCGATCTGGACGCTCAGAGCCCAGCCGCCGACCTGGTGCGCGTGTACCTCAACGGCATCGGCAAGACTGCGCTGCTGAATGCCGCGGACGAGGTGGAGTTGGCCAAACGCATCGAGGCCGGCCTGTACGCCCGGCACCTGCTCGAGACCAAGAAGCGGCTCGGCGACGCGCGCAAGCGCGACCTGGCCGCGGTGGTACGCGACGGCGAGGCGGCCCGCAGGCACCTGCTGGAGGCCAACCTGCGACTGGTGGTGTCGCTGGCCAAGCGCTACACCGGGCGCGGCATGCCGCTGCTGGACCTGATCCAGGAGGGTAACCTCGGCCTGATCCGGGCGATGGAGAAGTTCGACTACGCCAAGGGTTTCAAGTTCTCGACGTACGCCACCTGGTGGATCCGGCAGGCGATCACCCGCGGCATGGCCGATCAGAGCCGCACCATCCGGCTGCCCGTCCATCTCGTCGAGCAGGTCAACAAGCTGGCCCGGATCAAGCGTGAGATGCACCAGAACCTCGGACGTGAGGCCACCGACGAGGAACTGGCCGAGGAATCGGGCATCCCCGCCGAGAAGATCGCCGATCTGCTCGAGCACAGCCGCGACCCGGTGAGCCTGGACATGCCGGTCGGCAGCGACGAGGAGGCGCCGCTCGGTGACTTCATCGAGGACGCCGAGGCGATGTCGGCGGAGAACGCGGTGATCTCCGAACTGCTGCACACCGACATCCGGCACGTGCTGGCGACGCTCGACGAGCGTGAGCAACAGGTCATCCGGCTGCGGTTCGGGCTCGACGACGGCCAGCCCCGCACCCTCGATCAGATCGGCAAGCTGTTCGGTCTGTCACGTGAGCGGGTCCGCCAGATCGAGCGCGAGGTCATGTCCAAGCTGCGCAACGGCGAGCGCGCCGACCGGCTGCGCTCATACGCCAGCTAGTTCGCCGGCCGGTAACCGGCCGAGATCTCGAAGACGCAGCCACGGGTCCGCCGGCAACCGGCGGACCCGTCGCTGCCCCTGCGGCGCGTGTCGGCGCGATGATGCACCGCTGCGCAGGCCCTGGGAACGGTAGACTTTCGCAGGACGGAGGGCTGCGCGAAATGAATGATCTGGTCGACACCACCGAGATGTATCTGCGGACGATCTACGACCTCGAGGAAGAGGGCGTGGTGCCCCTGCGCGCCCGTATCGCCGAGCGGCTCGATCAGAGCGGACCAACGGTCAGCCAGACCGTCTCGCGGATGGAGCGCGACGGCCTGCTCCAGGTGGCCGGTGACCGCCATCTCGAGCTCACCGACAAGGGCCGCCAGTTGGCTGTCGCCGTGATGCGCAAGCACCGGCTGGCCGAGCGGCTGCTGGTCGACGTCATCGGCCTGCCGTGGGAGGAAGTGCACGCCGAGGCGTGTCGCTGGGAGCACGTGATGAGCGAGGACGTCGAACGCCGGCTCATCCAGGTGCTGGACAATCCGACCACCTCGCCGTTCGGCAACCCGATCCCCGGCCTGTCCGAACTCGGGCTGGCCGGCTTCCCCGGCGCCGATCAGGTGAGCCTGGTCCGGCTGACCGAACTGCCGTCCGGCATGCCGGTCGCGGTCGTGGTGCGCCAGCTCACCGAGCACGTACAGGGCGACGCCGACCTGATCGCCCGCCTCAAGGACGCCGGCGTGGTGCCCAACGCCCGCGTCACCGTCGAGGCCACCGACCACGGCGGCGTCAACATCGTGATCCCGGGCCACGAGCAGGTCGAGCTGCCCCACCACATGGCGCACGCCGTCAAGGTCGAGAAGGTCTGACGCTCAGCCGCTGCGGCGGCGAAACCCGGTGCGCGGCGGCAGCCGCACCCCGAGCCGATCGGCCATCCGGTATCCGGTGAGCGCGAGTTCACGGATCTGATCGGGCCGCATCCCCGATCTCAGCGCCTGATCGAGCATGCCGGCCATCCGGTGCCGGGGGTCGAGGCGCAGCGCGGCCTCGAGGGCCACACCGGCCAGCGGACCGTCACCCCTGGCGTAGGCCGAGAAGGCCAGCAGCGCCAGCGCCTCATTCCGCCACGGCGGCGGCAGCGTCCGGGACAACAGCACCCACAGCGTCTCCGCCTGGTCCGCGTCCTGCCCGATCGCCAACGCGTACAACGTGTCCCGTACCGACGGGTCGGTCAGGGCGCAGGCCATCGCCGCCATCTGCGCGTCGTCCGGCCGTTGGCCGTCGCCCAGGCGGCGCGCCGCGGCGATCATGTCCTCGATCTCGCCGCGCAGCACCGCATCCGGGCAAGGAACGCGGCGGCTCTGCTCGCGGCTGCGGATCATGTCGAGCAGGGCCTCGCCGCGCGCCGGGTCGGCGTCGAGCAACGCCTCGAGTTCGGCGCGGCTGCGGTACAGCCGTCGGCCGTCGAGCACCG
>NZ_JAUMSQ010000337.1:0-8379 GCF_030519285.1 Mycolicibacterium arseniciresistens | reverse complement strand
GCCCGAACGCGATCAGCAGGATGTCCTGGATTCCGGCATGGAACGCCGCAGGAACCTCACCCAGCAGCACGCGGGTGAGGTCGCTGTCGAGCGACGCCGACATCTGCCCGGCACTGGCGTAGGTGTCCCGCTCGGGTCGGGGCGCGGGAAGCGCCGCCGGGGCCGCCGCCACCTGCCGCCAGGCCTCCCCCAGGGCCACGACCTCTGCGTCGTGGGCGTGCTCGGCCAGCAGCGACGACCACCGGACGAAGGACGTCCGGGGTGCCGGCAGCGCGACCGGTTGGCCGCTGCGATGCTGCGCCCAGGCGATGTTGATGTCCTCCAGCAGGATTCGCCACGACACCCCGTCGACGGCCAGGTGGTGGATGATCAACGCCAGCTGACCCGTCGGGGCCACCCACACCGCGCTCAGCATCACCCCGGCGGCCGGGTTCAACCGTGACCGCGCCCCCAACAGCGCCTCATCGTCGAGCACCTCGACGGTCCGAAGGCAGTCGCGTGCGTCCACCGCGCCGACCTCGGGCACCGTCAACGACCAGCCACCGGCACCGTCGGCGTCGACACGAAGCCGCAGCATCGCATGGCGATTCAGCAGCGCCTGCAACACCGACACCACGTCGGCCTCGGTTACCGCGGCGGGGGCCGAGACCACGACCGTCTGGTTGAACTCGTCGACCGGGCCGTCCACACCCGCCAGCCACCGCATGATCGGTGTGGCGACCACCGTCCCGGTGCCTTCGTCGACCACACCGGCTTCTCCGTCGGCCACCATCGCCACCCGGGCCAGCCGGGCCACCGTCTGCTCGACGAAGACGTCGCGGGGCCTGCACTCCAGGCCGGCTGCCCGGGCGTGCAGCACCACCTGCATCGACAGGATGCTGTCGCCGCCCAGGTCGAAGAACGACTCGTCGACCCCCACCCGCTCGATGCCCAAGATCTGGGCGTAGATGCCGGCCAGGATCTCCTCGACCGCGTTCGCCGGCGCCCGGTAGTGATCGACTGCGGCGTATTCGGGTGCGGGCAGGGCTCGGCTGTCGAGCTTGCCGTTGACCGTCATGGGGAACGCATCCACCACCATCACCGCTGCCGGCACCATGTAGGCCGGCAGCCGCTCGGCCAGCGCGCTGCGGGCTTGAACGGGATCAACCGTGCCCGTAGTGGTTTCGGTGATGTAGCCGACCAGGCGCTTGTCGCCGGGGCGGTCCTCGCGAGCGATCACCGCCGCCTGATCCACTCCGTCCAGGGCGGTCAGTGCGGCCTGGATCTCGCCGAGTTCGATGCGGTAGCCGCGGACCTTGACCTGTTCGTCGGCGCGGCCCAGATACCGCAGCTGGCCGTCGGCACCCCAGGAGACGAGGTCACCGGTGCGATACATCCGTGTTCCGGCCGCGCCGAACGGGCACGCCACGAACCGCGACGAGGTCAGAGCGGCCCGGCGCACATAGCCGACACCCACGCCGCGACCTGCCAGGTACAGCTCACCGACCACTCCGGCCGGAACCGGCCGCAACCACTCATCGAGCACGAAGAACGCCGCCCAGGCGATCGGCGAGCCGATCGGCGGCGCACCCGATCCCGCCGCCAACGGCGCACTCGCAGAAGCCCACATCGTCGTCTCGGTCGGCCCGTACACGTTGACCATCACCCGCCCGGGGGCCCAGCGGTCCACCAACTCGGCCGGACAGGGCTCCGCACCGATCACCAGCGCGGCCGACTCCAGACCCTGTGGGGAGAGCACCCCGACCGCCGAGGGCGTCTGGGTCAGCACGGTGACACCCTCGGCGACCAGCATCGCGTGGAAGTCCTCCGGGGAGCGCGCGACCGCGTCGGACACCACCACCAGCCGCCCACCGAACAACAGCGCACCCCAGATCTCCCACACCGAGAAATCGAATGCGTAGGAATGGAATTGCGTCCACACCTGTCCGGGCGCCAGCTCCACTCCGATGTTCAGCCCGTCGAAGAGCTGGACGACGTTGTGGTGGGTGACCGTGACGCCCTTGGGCACACCGGTGGTGCCCGAGGTGTAGATGACGTGCGCCAGGTCATCCGGCGCCGGTGCAGGCAGGGCGGTACCGGGTTGGCTGTCGATGCGGGGGTCGTCGATGTCGAGCACCATCACGTCGCAGCCGGCCAACCGGGCGGCCAGCCCGGTGGTGGTCACCGCGGCGATCGGAGCACTGTCGGCGATCATGAACTCGATCCGGGCCGCCGGCAGCGCCGGGTCGATCGGCAGGTAGGCGGCGCCGGCCTTGAGGACCGCCAGGATCGCCACGATCGCTTCGGCTGATCGCGGAAACAGCAGTGCCACAGCCTGTCCGGGCCCGGCTCCGTGCTGGGCCAACAGGTGCGCCAGCCGATTCGCCGCCTCGTCCAGTTCGAAGTAGGTCATCGACCGGCCCTCGAACGTCACCGCCACCGCCTCGGGTGCGCGGAGAACCTGCTCGGCGAACAGCTCCGGAATCGACACCCCGGCGGTCGGCTCGGTCAGCACCGCGCGGTTGCCGAGCTGATCGAGCTCGGCATGCTCGCACTCGTCGAGCACATCGATCGACGAGACCCGCCGTCCCGAGTCGGTGGTCATCGCCTCCAGGACCCGCCGCAACCGGTCGATCAGCCTGCGGATGCTGTCCGGGTCGAAGACATCGGTGCGGAACTCCACCGTCCCGCCGATCCCGGCGGGCTCACCGGCCCCGTCGAAGCGTTCGGCCAGCGAGAAGCCGAGATCCATGCGGGCGGTCTGGGTGTTCACCGGCAGCGACGTGACCTGCAGGCCCTCCAGTTCCAGGCTCGCCGCCGGATCGCTGTCCCCGGCGAACTGCCAGCCCACCAGCACCTGGATCAGCGGGTGATGCGCCATCGACCTCGAGGGGTTGAGCCGCTCCACGAGCACTTCGAAGGGCACGTCCTGGTGCTCGTAGGCGGACACGCTGCGTCGGCGCACCTGGCCCAGCAGTTCGGCGGTGGTGGGATCCCCCGACACGTCGACGCGTAGCACCAGGGTGTTGATGAAGAATCCCACCAGATCATCGAGTGCGGGATCGCGCCGTCCGGCGATCGGGAATCCGATGGCCACGTCCGGGCTGGCGCTCAGCTTCGACAACAGCACCGCCAGGGCGGCCTGGACCATCATGAAGCTGGTCGCCTTGTGCTCACGCGCCGCCCGCGCGACCTGTTGCTGCAATTCGGCCGGCCAATCCACGACCACGCTGGCACCGCGCTGTCCGGCCACCGCCGGGTACGGCCGATCGGTGGGCAGCTGCAGGCGCTCGGGCAGACCGGCCAACTCCTGCTCCCAGTAGGCCAGCTGTGCGGCGATGGGGCTGTCGCTGTCGTCGAGATCGCCCAGTTGTGCGCGCTGCCACAGTGTGTAGTCGACGTACTGCACCGGTAGCGGCTCCCACGTGGGTGCGCGCCGGGCGTACCGGCCGGCGAAGGCGACCCCGAGGTCCCTGATCAGGGGGGCGATCGACCAGCCGTCGGCGGCGATGTGATGCACGACCGCCACCAGCACGTGCTCGTCGTAGGCCAGTCGGAAAAGCGTTGCGCGCAGAGGAATCTCAGATGCCAGGTCGAAACTGTGCCGCACTGCCGCGCCGATCGCGTCATTCAGCCGGGTGGCCGACCAGCCGGTGGCGTCGACGACGTCCCAGCCGAAGTCCGCGCTCTCGGAGGGCACCACCAGTTGTTGGGGTACTCCCCCGGGCGCGGCGAGCAGGGTGCGCAGACTCTCATGACGGTCCACCACATCGGCCAGCGCCGCGCGCAACTCGTCGGTTTCGAGCAGACCGCCCAACCGCAGTGCCGCTGACAGGTTGTACACCGGGGACGGTCCCTGCAACTGGTCGATGAACCACAGCCGCTGCTGGGCATACGACAGCGGAACCACCGGCGGCCGCGCGACCGGCACCAGCGGCGCGAGCCGACGCGAACCCGTGTCGATGCGGCAGGCCAGCTCGGCCACCGTGGGTGCGTCGAACACGGTGGGCACAGAGACATCGGCATCGAGCGAGGTGTTGATCGCCGCGGACAGCCGCATCGCCAGCAGCGAATCCCCACCGAGATCGAAGAAGGATTCGTCGACGCCGACGCGATCCAGACCCAGTACGTCGGCATAGATCCCGGCCAGGATCTCCTCGACCGCGGTGCCAGGGGCCCGGTAGCCGTCGACCTCCTGGGACTCCGGTGCAGGCAGGGCGCCGGTGTCCAGTTTGCCGTTGGCGGTCAACGGCAGCGCAGGCAGGACCACCACCGCGGCAGGCACCAGGTAGGCCGGCAGCCGCTCGCCCAGCTGCGCGCGGATCTCGGCGGGTTCCGCGGTCCCCGTGATGTAGCCGACCAGGCGCTTGTCACCGGGGCGGTCCTCGCGGGCGATGACCACCGCGCGATCCACTCCGTCCAGGCCCGCCAGTGCCGCCTGGATCTCGCCCAGTTCGATGCGATAGCCGCGGATCTTCACCTGTTCGTCGGCGCGCCCGAGATACTGCAGCTGCCCGTCGGCGCCCCACCGCACCAGATCCCCTGTGCGGTACATCCGGGCCCCGGGCCGGCCGAAGGGGCACGCCACGAAACGCGACGCGGTCAATCCGGCGCGCCGCACATATCCACACGCCAACCCACCGCCGGCCACGTACAGCTCGCCGACCACGCCCGCGGGCACCGGGCGCAACCAGCCATCGAGCACGAACAGCGCCGCACCGGGCACGGGCGAGCCGATCGGCACCACATCCGTGCCCGCGGTCAACGGCGCACTGATCGCCACGCACATCGTGGTCTCGGTGGGACCGTAAGCGTTGACCATCACCCGCCCCGGTGCCCACCGGTCCACCACCTCGGCCGGGCATGCCTCACCGGCCATCACCAACGCCGTCGACTCCAGGCCCTGATCGGGCAGCAACGCCACCGCCGACGGCGTCTGGGTCAACACGCTGACGCCCTCGGCAACGAGTACCTCGTGGAAGTCCGGCGGCGAGATCACCACCGGTTCGGGCACCACCACCAGGCGCCCGCCCCGCAGCAGCGCACCGAAGATCTCCCACACCGACACGTCGAAGGCCAACGAATGGCACAGCGACCACACCCCCGCCTCCGGCAAACCGGCGGTCAATGATGCCAGCAACCGGGTGACACCCTGATGGGTGACCGCCACGCCCTTCGGGGTACCGGTGGTGCCCGAGGTGTAGATCAGGTAGGCGACGTCATCGGAGGCCGGGCCGCGCGGCGTCGGCAACGCGGCACCGGGTCGAGCGTGGCTGCGGGGATCGTCGACATCGTCGATCACCGGGAGATCGCAGCCGCTCAGTCTGCCCGCCAACCCGGTGGTGGTGATCGCCGCCTTCGGCGCGGCATCGGCGATCATGAATTTGATCCGCGACGTCGGCACTGCAGGGTCGATCGGTAGGTAGGCCGCCCCCGTCTTGAGCACGGCCAGGATCGCGGTGACCGCGTCGGCCGAACGCTCCATCAGGAGCGCGACACAGTCACCTGGGCCGATACCCTGGCCGGAGAGCCTGTGCGCCAACCGATTCGCCGCCTCGTCGAGCTCGCGGTACGACGTCGACCGGCCCTCGAAGGTCACTGCCACCGCATCGGGCGTGCGGGTCACCCACTCAGCGAACAACGCCGGAATCGACACCGGCGGGGTCACCGGCTGGGCCAGCACCGGGCGGTGACCGATCGCGTCGAGCCGGGCATGCTGGGCCTCGTCGAGCAGATCCAGCGACGACAACGGCCGCCCGGGATCGGCCGCCATCGCCAGCAACACCCGCTCCAACCGCTCTGCCAGATCGCGGACGTCGCTGTTCGCGAAGAACTGTCCGGGACCGGCCGTGCTGAGGAAGAGATCGTCGCCGTCCCTGAAGAAGACCAGCGCGAACTCGACGGGCCCGGCGTGGGTCAGCGTCCCCGTCGCCGCGGCGTCCGCGAGAAACCCGGTATGTGTGGCCGGGATGAAATTGATGACCACGCGATTCGAAGCCTGTCCGGAGCCGCGGAGAGTCGCCTTGTAGTCGATCGAGTGCACGGGAAATCGCTGGTGTTCCAGCGCATCCTGCATCTGCGTGTCCACGCGCACACAGAATTCCGAGGCGGATAGTTCCGGTGAGGCCTTGAGCACCAGCGGCACGAATCCCGACACCATGCCGGGCACCAGTTGAATCTCCGGTCGCACCCGTCTGCTCACCGGGAAGTCGAGCACCACCTCCGGGCTCTCCGTGTCGAACGCACGCACCACGAGCGCGCACGCCGCGGTGATCACCGACGACCGACGCACCCCGAGGCTCCGGTACAGGTGTCGGAGCCCGGCCACGGCGGCGGGGGCGAGCCGAACCGGTGCGCGAGACTCCTCGTCGTGGTTGCCCGCGACGGCATCAGCCAACCGGTAACGCGGCTCGCTCTCCGGGGGGAGGTTCTGCGTCCAGTACGCCGAATCGTCGAGGTATTCGGTCGAGGATTCGTAGGTCAGTTCGCATTCGACGAGATCCCGCAGCGATCCGAAGAAGGCGGGGGGTACCGGCGCGTCCGTCGCGATGGCGGAATAGATCTCCGCCATCCGATGACACACGAGGGGGATGCCGACCCCGTCGATCACGATGTGGTGGCAACACACGAAGAGATAGAACTCGTCCACCCGGGTCTGCAGCAGTGCCCATTTGAACAGCGGGCCGTCGAGCGGCATCAACGTCGCCTGGATCGACGAGATCGTCCGGTGCACCTCCTGCTCGGGGTCCGGCGAGCCCGTGAGGTCGTAGCGGGCGAGGTCGACGTCCGGGTAGTCGACCGCTCTCTGGAAGACCCTGCCGTCCACCTCGAAGAAGGCGGCCCGCAGCGGCTCGGCTTCACGCACCGCCTGAACGATCGCCCGCTGGAGGAGGCCGGGATCGATCATCCCGTCGATGCGCAGGAGCTCGCCCAGTTGCCACTTCGCACCGAAGCGGCCCGTCCTCTGCGCGAGCCAGATGTCGAGCTGACCCCGCGTCAGCGGAAATGCCCCAGCATCGAGTTCCATGCGGCCCCCAACCCAATCGGGTTTACCGATAAGAAGCCCGGCTCTCAGCCGGCCTCTCGCGCCGTCTCGAGTCGAACCTTTCTGCCGGAAACCGTACTGCCGCCGACCCGCCGATCGGAGCTTTTGGCAAAGTTTTCGATACGACTTCTGACCTAGTTCAGTAAATGGTGCGGGCACCGCACAGCCGGCGGCGGTTTGCATGAAATAGCAAGTAAATATGAGCCTGTGGCGTTGGCGTTGGCGCTCCGGACGACTGCACGAGGACGAAAATTGACGCTGAGATTACTTATACCAGCGAACGATCCCCCGCCGTCGCCGCCAGCAACACAGGGATGCGGAATCCGTCGGGCGCACGGCGCACGGTGACTTACCCTTGCGGCGTGGTCACTCCGGCGCACACCGTTGGCAGCACTGCCATCCACGCCGTCGGTCTCACCAAACGCTTCGGCCGAACGACGGCAGTCGCCGATCTGAGCATGTCCGTCGCGCCGGGTGAGGTCTTCGGGTTCCTCGGCCCCAACGGAGCAGGCAAGTCGACGACGATCCGTCTGCTGCTCGGGTTGATCCGCCCGACTGCAGGAAGCGCGACGATATTCGGCTGCGCTGCGGACGACGTCCGCCGGACCCACCGCCATCTCGCCTATGTGCCCGCTGATGTCGCGCTGTGGCCGCAACTCACGGGCGCCGAGACCCTCGAGCTGCTCGGCAACGTGGGCCCCGGCGTCGACGCCGCCTACCGCGACGAGCTGGTCGACCGTTTCGATCTTCGACTCGACAAGCCGGCAAGGACCTACTCGACCGGCAACCGGCAGAAGGTGGCTCTCGTCGCCGCCTTCGCGACGCGGGCTCCGCTTCTCGTGCTCGACGAACCCACGAGCGGCCTGGATCCGCTGATGGAGCGAGAATTTCGCGAATGTGTCGCCGCAGCCCGGGACCGCGGCCAGACGGTGTTCCTCAGCTCGCACCAGTTGGCCGAGGTGGAGATCCTGTGCGACCGGGTGGCGATCCTCCGTGCCAGGCGACTCGTCGAGATCGACAGCATCGCGGAGCTACGCCAGATGCGCCGGACGGTGGTCGAGGTGTCCTACCGCGGCCTACCACCGTTCCTCGAGGAGATCGCCGGTGTGTCGAATGTCGAGGCGCTCGACGGCGATCGAATGCGATTCAGCCTGACCGGGCCGCCGGTCGCCGCGCTCCGGGCACTCGCCGATACCGACGTCACCGGGCTCGAGATGCACGAACCGACACTCGAGGAGATCTTCCTCGAGTACTACGGAGAAGCTCGGCGATGACAGCGGTCGCGCCGCCCGGCGCACCGGCGACCGTGATGCCACATCCCGCGCCGGGACGCGCCGTGCGCCGGCTCGCGATGC
>NZ_JAUMSQ010000336.1:0-7389 GCF_030519285.1 Mycolicibacterium arseniciresistens | reverse complement strand
GCGCTCCCGGCCGGCACCGGCATCCGCCGCAGGCTGGACGAGGCGTGCACGGCAGCGGGCGTCGCCACCCGGATCGCATTCGAGGCGAGTACGCCCGTCGAGCTCGCCGACCTGGCCGCACGCGGGCTCGGGGTCGCGATCGTGCCGCAGTCGGTGTCCCGGTCCCGCGACGACGTGCACCCGGTGGCGATCACGCCGCAGCTGCGCGGCCGCCTGGTGCTGGCATGGCGGGCCGGTGGTCCGATGAGCCCGGCGGCCCGCGTCCTGGTCGGCATGGCCCGGGAGCGCGTGCGTGTCGGGGGCGGTGCCTAGAGTTAGGCGGGTGAGCCCCGCCCGTACCGCCACCGACAAGAAGAAGGCCGCCGCCGCGACGGACGACAGGCCGACGTTGATGCTGCTGGACGGCAATTCGCTGGCGTACCGGGCCTTCTACGCGCTGCCCGCCGAGAACTTCAAGACCCAGGGCGGCCTGACCACCAACGCCGTCTACGGGTTCACCGCCATGCTGATCAACCTGCTGCGCGACGAGAGCCCGTCCCATGTCGCGGCCGCGTTCGACGTGTCGCGGCAGACCTTCCGCGTCGAGAAGTATCCGGAGTACAAGGCCGGTCGCTCGTCGACGCCCGACGAGTTCCGCGGTCAGATCGACATCGCCAAGGAGGTGCTCGTCGCGCTCGGCATCGCCGTGCTGGCCGAGCCGGGGTTCGAGGCGGACGACATCATCGCCACCCTGGCCACCCAGGCCGAGGCGGAGGGGCACCGGGTGCTGGTGGTCACGGGTGACCGCGACGCACTGCAACTCGTCAGTGACAACGTCACCGTGCTGTACCCGCGCAAGGGGGTCAGCGAGCTCACCCGGTTCACCCCGGAGGCCGTGCAGGAGAAGTACGGCCTGACCCCCGCGCAGTATCCGGACTTCGCCGCATTGCGGGGGGACCCCAGCGACAACCTGCCGGGCATCCCGGGCGTGGGGGAGAAGACGGCCACCAAGTGGATCGCCGAATACGGATCGCTGCAGGCGCTGGTCGACCAGGTGGACACGGTCAAGGGCAAGGTCGGCGACGCCCTGCGGGCCAACCTGTCCAGCGTGGTGCTCAACCGTGAGCTGACCGACCTGGTCAAGGACGTGCCGCTGGCCCACACCCCGGACACCCTGCGGATGCAGCCGTGGGACCGCGACCAGATCCACCGGCTCTTCGACGACCTCGAGTTCCGGGTACTGCGCGACCGGCTGTTCGAGACCCTCGCCTCGGTCGACCCCGAGGTCGAGCACGGGTTCGACTACAACGGTCGTGCCCTGGAACCCGGTGAGCTGGCGGCCTGGCTGTCCGAGCACAGCCTGGGCAACCGCTTCGGCCTCGCCGTCGTCGGCACCCATCTGGCTTACGACGCGGACGCGACCGCGCTGGCCATCGTCGCGGCCGACGGGGAGGGCCGCTACATCGACACCGCGACACTCGATCCCGAGGACGAGGCGGCCCTGGCGTCCTGGCTCGCCGACCCGGGGCCGCCGAAGGCGCTGCACGAGGCCAAGCTGGCGATGCACGACCTGGCCGGGCGCGGCTGGACGCTGCGGGGCGTCACCTCCGACACCGCGCTGGCGGCCTACCTGGTGCGCCCGGGACAGCGCAGCTTCTCCCTCGACGATCTGTCACTGCGGTACCTTCGCCGTGAGCTGCGGGCGGAAAACCCAGAGCAGCAACAACTCTCGCTGCTCGACGATTCCGACGGCGTCGATGACCAGGCCGTCCAGACGGTGATCCTGCGCGCGGTCGCGGTGCTCGACCTCGCGGACGCGCTCGACGAGGAACTGGCCCGCATCGACTCCTCGTCGCTGCTCGGCCGGATGGAGCTGCCGGTGCAGCGGGTGCTGGCCGACCTCGAGCACGCCGGTATCGCGGTCGACCTCGACCAGTTGCAGCAGCTGCAGAGCGAATTCGCCGACCAGATCCGCGATGCCGCGGAGGCGGCGTACGAGGTGATCGGCAAGCAGATCAATCTCGGCTCGCCCAAACAGCTGCAGACGGTGCTGTTCGACGAGCTGGAGATGCCGAAGACGAAACGCACCAAGACCGGATACACCACCGACGCCGACGCACTGCAGTCGCTGTTCGACAAGACCGGGCATCCGTTCCTGCAGCACCTGCTGACCCACCGCGACGCGACGCGGCTGAAGGTCACCGTCGACGGGCTGCTGAACTCGGTGGCCTCCGACGGGCGGATCCACACCACGTTCAACCAGACCATCGCCGCGACCGGCCGGCTGTCGTCGACGGAGCCGAACCTGCAGAACATCCCGATCCGCACGGAGGCCGGCCGGCGGATCCGCGACGCCTTCGTCGTCGGCGAGGGCTACGCGGAGCTGATGACGGCCGACTACAGCCAGATCGAGATGCGCATCATGGCGCATCTGTCCAAGGACGACGGCCTGATCGAGGCGTTCCGCACCGGCGAGGACCTGCACTCCTTCGTCGCATCCCGGGCGTTCTCGGTGCCCATCGACGAGGTCACCGCCGAACTGCGGCGGCGGGTCAAGGCGATGTCCTACGGCCTTGCCTACGGGCTGAGCGCCTACGGTCTGGCCGCTCAGCTCAAGATCTCGACCGAGGAGGCGAAGGTCCAGATGGACCAGTACTTCTCGCGGTTCGGCGGGGTGCGCGACTACTTGCAGTCCGTCGTCGATCAGGCCCGCAAGGTCGGCTACACCGAGACGGTGTTCGGCCGTCGCCGCTACCTGCCCGAACTCGACAGCAGCAACCGCAACGTCCGTGAGGCGGCGGAGCGGGCGGCGCTCAACGCCCCGATTCAGGGCAGCGCCGCAGACATCATCAAGGTCGCGATGATCGACACCGCGGCGGCGCTGGAGGAAGCCGGGCTGTCGTCGCGGATGTTGCTGCAGGTGCACGACGAGCTGCTGTTCGAGGTGGCGCCGGGCGAGCGCGACGCCGTGGAAAAGCTGGTGCGCGAGAAGATGGGCAGCGCCTATCCGCTCGACGTCCCGCTCGAGGTCTCGGTCGGATACGGCCGCAGTTGGGACGCCGCCGCGCACTAGGCGACGGGCAGCTGCTCAGCGGCGGGGCCTGCCGCCCATCGCCCGGTAGCCCGCCATCGTGTGCAGCACCGGTGCGCCCGCCCGCGTGGCGCCGACCCAGTAGGCCTCCTCGTTCTGCAGCGCGAACACCCGCGGATCGCCGAAGCCCCGGTCGATGCGGTCGCGCACGAACGCCAGCTCGACGACCTGTGCGGCGAAGTCCTTGACCGCCTTGCCCGCGGCGCGGCCACCGAGCCGGGACGCCTCGGTGACCGCGGACTTGCGGGCGCCGATCGACCCCAGCCAGGTCGCCTCGTTCGGTGTGACGAGTCCGGCCGCCAGCATGCCGGGCAGTTTCGCCGCGACGATCTGCTGCTCCCTGCGCCGGCTCGTCACCCCGAGCGCGATCGCCAGCGCGAAGATCGGCACCATCCACAGCAGGTAGACCGCGAAGTAGAACTGCCAGCTCAGCAGCGAGGAGCCGTTCCACAGGGCGTGCATGAACACCGCGGCGCCGTAGCCGAGCAGGATGCAGCCGAACTTGGCGCCCGCGCCGCGCCGGTGCAGCGCGTAGTACACGCCGATCCCGAACATCGTGGTGAACAGCGAGTGCGCGAACGGCGCCATCACCAGCCGCATCGCGGCCGTGGCCAGCGAGTCACCCAACGATTCGCCGGCCGAGATGTAGAGGATGTCCTCCAGCCAGGTGAAGCCGGCGGCGACGATGCCCGCGTACACCAGGCAGTCGGTCAGCGAGTTCAGCTCGTTGCGCCGTCTGCCGGTCATCATGAGCAGCAGGAACGCGCCCTTGGCCGCCTCTTCGACCAGCGGTGCGCCCAACCATGTCGACACCGCGCTGGTCCCGTCCCCGCCGGGGTCGAGCACCGCCTCGAAGATCGCTCCCAGCACCAGCGACAACACCACCGCGATCGAGGCGCCCCAGAGGAACGCGAAGATCAGCAGCCGCAGCGGCTCGGGCTCCCAGCGGTCGAGCCACAGGTAGGCCAGCACCACGACCGCGATGGCGACGGTCGACATGACGAAACCGATCGCGGCGCCGACGGGGTTGAGCGCGGTCATGCCGATCACGAGCAGCCCGACCACGGTGCCGAGCAGGATGATCACGCCGATCGGCACACCGACTTTGCGGATCCGTTTCGGCAGACCGTGGTAATACGGTGGCCGGTGGTTTGCGGGCGCCCCAGGATGCACGTCAGCAGCGTAGCCAGATGTTCAGTGAACGGCCGCAGGCCAGACCCGGGTTTGTCCTGCGTGCGCCTAGTCGAGTAGCCTCGATAGGCACCTGTGTGCACTATCGCGGGTGCAGCACGTCCTCAACTCACAGTCCCTACTACCTAAGCTGTCCGGAGCAACCCAACAATATGCCAAGTCCCGTCGCCACCTCGCCGCAAGTAGCCGTCAACGATATCGGCTCGGCCGAGGATTTTCTCGCCGCCATCGACAAGACCATCAAATACTTCAACGATGGCGACATCGTCGAAGGGACGATCGTCAAGGTCGATCGCGACGAAGTCTTGCTCGACATCGGGTACAAGACCGAAGGTGTCATTCCTTCCCGCGAACTCTCCATCAAGCACGACGTCGACCCCAATGAGGTTGTGTCCGTCGGCGATGAGGTGGAGGCCCTGGTCCTCACCAAGGAGGACAAAGAAGGCCGCCTGATCCTGTCCAAGAAGCGCGCTCAGTACGAGCGCGCCTGGGGCACGATCGAGGAGCTCAAGGAGAAGGACGAGGCCGTCAAGGGCACCGTCATCGAGGTCGTCAAGGGCGGCCTGATCCTCGACATCGGTCTGCGCGGCTTCCTGCCCGCGTCGCTGGTGGAGATGCGTCGTGTCCGCGATCTGCAGCCGTACATCGGCAAGGAGATCGAGGCCAAGATCATCGAGCTCGACAAGAACCGCAACAACGTGGTGCTGTCCCGCCGCGCGTGGCTCGAGCAGACGCAGTCCGAGGTCCGCAGCGAGTTCCTCAACCAGCTGCAGAAGGGCGCCATCCGCAAGGGTGTCGTGTCGTCGATCGTCAACTTCGGCGCCTTCGTCGACCTCGGCGGCGTCGACGGCCTGGTGCACGTCTCCGAGCTGTCCTGGAAGCACATCGACCACCCGTCCGAGGTCGTCACGGTGGGCGACGAGGTCACCGTCGAGGTGCTCGACGTCGACATGGACCGCGAGCGGGTTTCGCTGTCGCTCAAGGCCACTCAGGAAGATCCGTGGCGCCACTTCGCCCGTACCCACGCGATCGGTCAGATCGTGCCGGGCAAGGTCACCAAGCTGGTGCCGTTCGGTGCGTTCGTCCGCGTCGAGGAGGGCATCGAGGGCCTGGTGCACATCTCAGAGCTGTCCGAGCGTCACGTCGAGGTCCCGGACCAGGTGGTCCAGGTCGGCGACGACGCGATGGTCAAGGTCATCGACATCGACCTGGAGCGTCGCCGGATCTCGCTGAGCCTCAAGCAGGCCAACGAGGACTACACCGACGAGTTCGACCCGTCGAAGTACGGCATGGCCGACAGCTACGACGACCAGGGCAACTACATCTTCCCCGAGGGCTTCGACTCCGAGACCAACGAATGGCTCGAGGGTTTCGAGAAGCAGCGTGAGGAGTGGGAGTCCCGCTACGCCGAGGCGGAGCGCAGGCACAAGATGCACACCGCGCAGATGGAGAAGTTCGCCGCTGCCGAGGCCGAGGAGGCCGCACGGCCCGCATCGGCCAACGGTTCGTCGCGTTCCGAGGGTGAGTCGGCCGGCGGTTCGCTCGCCAGCGACGCCCAGCTCGCGGCGCTTCGGGAGAAGCTCGCAGGCAACGCCTGATATAGCTGCCTGATCTGACAGACCTGTCAGAACGGCTGACGCCCCGGCTCATTCGAGCCGGGGCGTCGGTCGTCTCCGGGGCTGAATTGCTCCGGTCGCTTCGCTTGAGTTCGCGGGGTCCTGACAGACTGTCCCCGTGCTGCGAATCGGACTGACCGGCGGAATCGGTGCGGGAAAGTCGACGGTGTCGTCGACGTTCGACGAACTGGGCGGGATCGTCGTCGACGGCGACGTGATCGCGCGTGAGGTGGTCGAGCCAGGAACCGAGGGCCTGGCCGCGCTGGTCGAGGCGTTCGGCGACGGGATCCTGCGGCCCGACGGTGCGCTCGACCGCCCGGCACTTGCGGCGGTCGCCTTCAGCGACGACGAGAAGCGCAAGACCCTCAACGGGATCGTGCACCCGCTGGTCGGCAGACGACGCGAGGAACTCATCGCCGCCGCCCCCGCCGATGCGGTGATCATCGAGGACATCCCGCTGCTCGTCGAGTCGCAGATGGCGCCGATGTTCCCGCTGGTGATCATCGTGCACGCTGACGAGGACCTGCGGGTGGCCCGGCTGATCGAACACCGCGGATTCACCGAGGCCGACGCGCGGGCCAGGATCGCCGCCCAGGCGACGGAGGAACAGCGCCGCGCCGTCGCCGATGTATGGCTGGACAACTCCGGCACCGCCGACGACCTCGTCGCCCGCGCGCGGGACCTGTGGCACAACCGGATTGTCCCGTTCGCGGCCAATGTCGACGCCGGACGCAGCGCGACGGCGCAGCCGCGGCTGGTGCCCGCCGACCCGGGCTGGCCGGACCAGGCGGGTCGCATCCTGGCCCGGTTGGCCACCGCCTGCGGGCACCGCGCCGTGCGCATCGACCACATCGGCTCGACGGCGGTACCTGGCCTGGACGCCAAGGACGTCATCGACGTGCAGGTGACCGTCCCGTCGTTGGACGTCGCCGACGAGTTGCACGACGCACTGCTGGCGGCGGGTTATCCGCGGATCGCCGCCATCTCCGAGGACACCCCGCACACCGACGATGCGTCCCTGTGGCAGAAGCGGGTTCACGCATCCGCCGACCCCGGCCGGCCGACCAATGTGCACCTGCGTGTCGACGGCCGGCCCAACCAGCGGTTCGCGCTGCTGTTCCGGGACTGGCTGCGGGCGGACGAGTCGGCGCGCGACGAGTACCTCGCACTCAAACGCCGGGTGGTGGCCGCAGCGCCGGCGAACACCGCGGACTACGCGGACGCCAAGGAGCCGTGGTTCGTCGACGCCTACCGACGTGCCTGCGCGTGGGCCGACGACACGGGCTGGCGGCCTTAGGCGGCTTTGGCGATCCCGATGGCGATGTGGAGTTCGACGTGGCTGTCATAGATCTCGACGGTGCCCGGGGGTGGTGGTGCGGTGGAGTGGTAGCTGGCGCCGGTGGGGGTGGTGAACGTTGCGCCGTGGATGCGGTCGCGTTCGGTGGTGGTGACCTGCCAGCCGTCGGCTTCTTTGAAGTAGTTGCAGGCCGCGCATTCGCCGAGGCCGTTGAA
>NZ_JAUMSQ010000335.1:0-1161 GCF_030519285.1 Mycolicibacterium arseniciresistens | reverse complement strand
GTTCGGTGGTGGTGACCTGCCAGCCGTCGGCTTCTTTGAAGTAGTTGCAGGCCGCGCATTCGCCGAGGCCGTTGAACGCGCTGGTGGGTCCGCCGTCGTGGTGGGGGTGGGCGTGGTCGTGGTGGCGGATCGGGGCGTCGCAGTACGGGGTGCGGCAGGCTTGGTCGCGCAGATCGATGAACGTCGCCAAGGCTTTTGGGAAGCAGCGTGACCGCGATTCCATCGCCACCAGCGCATTGCTCCGCGGGTGCCGGTAGAGCCGGCGCAGCGTGGCCTTGGACCGCTTGTCACGCACGGCGGCGGTGACCAGGCCGCGGCCCACCGCGGCCGGGATGGGTCCGTAACCCTGTAGGTGGGCCGGTGTGTCATCACCGCCCAGCAGGGTCTGGTCGGAGATCACCAGGTTGACCGCGACCGGCGCCGCCACCTCGGCGGGGGTGCCGGTGGTGCGTTCGACGAGGGTGTCGGCCATGACCTGGCCACGCGAGCGGCCATCGAAGGTGGTGTCGGCGGCGCGCTTCAACGCCGCATACACCCCGACTCCTTGGGCGACGGGCAGCAGCGCGGTCACAAAGGTCATGGTGTCGGGGGCGGGGCGGATGGTCACCGTGCGTTCGGTGACCGCTTTGGCGGCCCGGTCGACCACGGCCTGCGGGTCGAGGCGGTAGGCGATCGTCTTGGCCGCGGCGGTGATCCGCTTGTCGCCCAACCCGTCGAGATTCTTGAGGTTGCCGCACAGTTCGGCATCGAGGGTGGCGCGGTCGGTGATGCTCAGGCAGGCCGATTCCCGCACGATGATGGTGGCCCGCCACTCCGAGAGCGCACCGCACTCCAACGCTCGCAACGTGTGCGGCATCTCGTGCACCAGCGCCCGAGCGCACCCGAGATGACGGCCACCGCGATTGGGGGAGTCGCGGCGGGCCAGGGCGATCTCAGCGGCCAGCCCGCGGCCCCGCTTGGCGGCGGGCACTCCTGCGGCAGCCTCTGCGGCGCGACGCATCCGGTCCAGTTCGGCGGTGACCCGGGCTTGTCCCGCCGCGGCCGCCGACTTCGCCACCTCCAACTCCTCGAGGCGGGCCCGCAACCCCGCCTCGTCGGCACCGGGAGGCACCATAACTGTCTTGAGTCAAGAAGTCGGCAGGTTTTTCTGTGGGTGGGTGT
>NZ_JAUMSQ010000334.1:0-8587 GCF_030519285.1 Mycolicibacterium arseniciresistens | reverse complement strand
GCGCAGAACCGTGCGGCGATGACCGGCGGGGCCCCGGTGACGGCGGCCCGTTCGCGTCCTGTCACCACGGGTCACCGGCCGCCCCCGCCGCGGCGGACGTTCTCGTCGGGCCAGCGGGCACTGCTCTGGGCGGCCGGCGTGCTCGGTGCGCTGGCCATCGTGATCGCGGTGCTGATCGTCCTCAACGCCCAGGACCGTCGCGATCAGCAGTCGCCGGCGCCGACGATCACCAACACCATCACCGAGACCACACCTCCCGGATCGGCCCCTGCATCACCGACGGCAATGCCTGGTCAGGGCCGATTCGGAACGGAAAGTCATGTCGACGCGGGATTCGGGGTATCCCTACTCGGCGCGACCGAACGGCCGCCGGTGACTCCTGCGGTACACCAGACACGCGTCTCCGAACACATATGGCTCCCAGAACAGACATGACAACCCCACAGCATCTGTCCGACCGTTACGAGCTGGGCGAGATCCTCGGCTTCGGCGGAATGTCCGAGGTCCACCTCGCGCGCGACAACCGACTGCACCGTGACGTCGCCATCAAGGTGTTGCGCGCCGACCTCGCCCGCGACCCCAGTTTCTACCTCCGGTTCCGCCGTGAGGCGCAGAACGCCGCTGCGTTGAACCACCCGGCCATCGTCGCGGTGTACGACACCGGCGAGGCCGAGACGCCTGCCGGGCCGCTGCCCTACATCGTGATGGAGTACGTCGACGGCGTCACCCTGCGCGACATCGTCCACAACGACGGCCCGATGCCGCCCAAGCGGGCGCTCGAGGTGATCGCGGACGCCTGCCAGGCGCTGAACTTCAGCCACCAGCACGGCATCATCCACCGCGACGTCAAGCCCGCCAACATCATGATCAGCAAGGCCGGCGCGGTGAAGGTGATGGACTTCGGCATCGCCCGCGCCCTGGCCGACAGCGGCAACAGCGTCACCCAGACCGCCGCCGTGATCGGCACCGCCCAGTACCTGTCCCCCGAGCAGGCCAGCGGCAACACCGTCGACGCACGCTCCGATGTGTACTCGCTGGGCTGCGTCCTCTACGAAATGCTCACCGGTGAGCCGCCTTTCGTCGGCGACTCCCCCGTCGCGGTGGCCTACCAGCACGTCCGCGAGGATCCGATCCCGCCCTCACGGCGCCACGAGGGCATCAGCCCCGAGCTGGACGCCGTGGTGCTCAAGGCACTGACCAAGAACCCGGACAACCGCTACCAGACGGCCGCCGACCTGCGCACCGACCTGGTCCGGGTGCACAGCGGCGAGCAGCCCGACGCGCCGAAGGTGCTCACCGACGCCGACCGGACGTCGTTCATGACCGGCACACCGAGCCACGACCGCACCGAGCAGATCAACTACATGCCGCGGCCCGAGCCCCGCGCCGCAGGCAGTGACCGTGGCGGATCGGTCGGACGCTGGCTGATCGCGGTGGCGGTGCTGGCGGTGCTGACGGTGGTCGTGACCGTGGCGATCAACATGTTCGGCGGTGAGACCCGCGACGTGGCGGTCCCCGACGTGCAGGGCCAGGTGTCGGCCGAGGCGATCGCCGAGTTGCAGAACGCCGGCTTCCGGGTGCGCACCCAGCAGGAGCCCAACTCCGAGGTGCCGCCCGACCACGTCATCAGCACCTCGCCGCAGGCCAACTCCGAGGTGGGCGCCGGTGACGAGGTGACGCTCAACGTGTCCACCGGTCCCGAACAGCGCGAGGTCCCCGACGTCCGCGGCGGCACCTACGCCGAGGCGGTGCGCAAGCTCGCCGACGCCGGGTTCGACGAGGTCCAGCAGCAGCCCTCGGAGTCCACGCCGGAGCAGAGCGGCCGGGTGATGGCGACGCTGCCACCGGCGAACTCGACATCGGCGATCACCAACGTCATCACCATTGTGGTCGGCTCCGGCCCGGGATCACTTCCGGTGCCCGACTGCGAGGGCCAGACCGTGGACGTGGCGACCCGCAACCTGAACACCATCGGGTTCACCACGGTGCTCACCGCTCCGGTGGACAGCCCGCGGCCGTCGGGCGAGGTCCTGGCGTGCGATCCGGGCCCCGGGACGTCGGTGCCGAAGAACACCCCGGTCACGCTGCGGGTGTCGAAGGGCAACCAGTTCATCATGCCGAACCTGGTCGGGCAGTTCTGGTCGGACGCGTTCCCGCGCCTGCAGGCACTGGGCTGGGTGGGGCCGTTGGACCGGGCCGCCGACGTGCGGGACAGCGGTCAGCGGCTCAACGCGGTGGTGTCCCAGAGCCCGCCGCCGGGCACCGGCGTCAACTACGACGGATCGATCACGCTGGCGTTCGCTGCGTAGCGGCGGCCACCGCGTCGGCGACTTCGTCTTCCAGCCGGCGCACCAGCGTCTCGTCCGGGGCGCCGCCGCAGTAGCCGAGCCAGTTGGCCAGCATCCGGTGTCCGCCCTCGGTGAGGATCGACTCCGGGTGGAACTGGACGCCGTGGATGGGCAGCTCCGCGTGACGTACACCCATGATCACGCCGCCGGCGGTGCGGGCGGTGACCTCGAGGTCGGCGGGCACCGTGTCGGGCAGGATGGTCAGCGAGTGGTACCGCGTCGCCGTGAACGGATCCGGAAGCCCTTGCAGCACACCGGTGTCGGCGTGGTGGACGACGCTGGTCTTGCCGTGCAGCAGTTCGGGGGCGCGGTCCACGGTGGCGCCGAACGCGACGCCGATGGCCTGGTGACCCAGGCACACGCCGAGCAGCGGGGTGGCCGTCGCGGCGCACGCCCGCACCAGCGGGATGGACGCCCCGGCCCGCTCCGGGGTGCCGGGCCCCGGGCTGAGCAGCACGCCGTCGAAGTGGTCGGCCACCTCGGCGATGTCGGCGTCGGAGTTCAGCCGTTGGTCGTCGTTGCGCCACACCTGCGCGTTCACCCCGAGCTGGCCCAGGTACTGGACGAGGTTGAACACGAAGCTGTCGTAGTTGTCGACGACCAGGATCTGCACGCAGCCAGGTTACCCGGGTGATTTCGCGGGCTCAGCGCCACAGGTGCGGGTGGTACTTCGGGCAGACGCAGTGCGGGTCGTCGAGCGGCGGGTCGAGGACGTCGGCGGCGAACGGCGCCAGGTGCGGCTCGATCCGCAACGCCGAATCGACCACCTCCCGCGTCACCTCACCGCGGTCGTGGAGGGACACCTCGACCCGGGTGGCGCGCACCCACACGAACGCCCGCACGCCACCGATGTCGACGTGGCCGGGCTGCGCGAGGTGCGGCAGATGATCGATCCGACGCGGCAACCTGGCGTACGCGTCGCCGCGGTAGCCGACGCCGGGAACCGGGCGGGGTGCATCGTCGGCGACCGGCGTGGCGTCGAGACCGAGGCCGGCGAGGACCGTCCGCACCTCGGCTTCGGTCGTCGCGCGCACCGCGGCCCGCAGGGAGTCGCCGTCACCGGCGTGGCCGCCGAACGCGCGGCAGAAGCGGAAGTACCGCAGGCTGGGCGCCCATCGCCGCAACTGCTCCGGAGGATGGGTCTCGTAGAGGTAGGCCAGCCAGCGGCCGTCGTCGGCCATCAGTAGCCGATCGGGCCTGCCGGCTTCGCGTAGCGCATCCGTACGGGCTCGGTGTGGCCGACCAGTTCGACGTCGGCACGCGTCTCCTCGGTGTAGCCGAGACCGAACCGGACGACGTACTGCTTGTAGAGGGTCACCAGGGGCGCGGCGGACAGGGCGGCCTGCATGGCGGCCGCGTCGCCCACCGCGGTGACGACGTAGGGCGGGCTGTACGTGCGGCCGTTGAGCAGCAGGGTGTTGCCCACGCAGCGCGGCGCCGAGGTGGCGATGATGCGCTGGTCCTGCATCTGGATTCCTTCGGCGCCTGCGCTCCACAGCGCGTTCAGCACGGCCTGGATGTCCTGCTGGTGCACCACCAGGTCGTCGGGTGCCGCATCGCGCGGGAATCGGCCCTCAGCGTCGCGCTGCGCGTCGTTCAGCGTGACGATCAGCCCGGGCCCGCGCACCGGGTCGAGCCCGGCCTCGCCGGCCAGGGTGTCGGACCGCGCGGTGATCGCGGCCAGCGCAGCATCGGTGCCGGGGGAGCCGCCGTGGTGGGCGTCGACGCGGCCCGACAGGGCGTCCCGCTCGGCCGTGAGCCGATCCACCGACTGCTGTGAGTCGCGCACGAGGTCCACCAGGCGGGGGGCGTCGCTGCGCCGGATCTCGTCGCCACCGGCCACCGTGTGCGTGGCAGCCAACAGCACGCCGGCCAGCAGGCAGACCACCGGGACGCCGAAGCGCCAGGCCGAGCGGCGCTGTCGCTGGTCCATCGGTTGGCCTTTCCGGTCGGTGGCTACGTTAGGCTCTTTGATGCAACTCCATCGTCGCACTGCGTGGTCGGTATCCGCACCGATGACGACGTGTGCGGCGCCGATCGTCCGCGAAGGTACCCATGCCCAAGTCCAAGGTCCGCAAGAAGAACGACTTCACCATCAGCCCGGTCAGCCGGACACCGGTGAAGGTCAAGGCCGGGCCGTCCAGCGTGTGGTTCGTCGTGCTCTTCATCAGCCTGATGCTGATCGGCCTGATCTGGCTGCTGGTGTTCCAGCTCGCCGCGACCAACCCGATCGACACCCCGGGGATGCTGCAGTGGATGGCCGATCTCGGCCCGTGGAACTACGCCGTCGCGTTTGCCTTCATGATCACCGGCCTGTTGCTCACGATGCGCTGGCGCTGACCGGCCCGTCCGACGTTTTGAATTCAAATGATGTTCAGGACGTTACCGCTCCAGCAACGACCAGCCCGGCCAATCACATCCGTGTGATTCATCCCCATTGGGGATAGCACCTGTGGATAGACCCATTCGCAACGGTAAGAGCCCCTTAGGGAGCCATGCAGCAAACTGAGTGGAGCCCCTCCACCATGGGGATCGTCGCATGCGGCATATTCGGCCTTATGATGGCTGCGGCCGCTGTGACCCTCATCACAGACGCGCCCGGACGTGTCCTCACCGGCATTGCCGCGGTGGGATTGCTCACGTTTGCAAGCATGTCGTGGCGCGCGCGCCCGAAACTGGCAATCACCGGCGACGGGCTCGCGATTCGCGGGTGGATGCGCACCCAGATCCTGCAGCGGGCCGACATCAAGCTCATCCGGATCACGGAGTTCCGCCGCATCGCACGCACCGTGCGGCTGCTGGAGATCGAGACGGCCGACGACCGGCTGCAGGTGTTCACCCGGTGGGATCTGGGGACGGATCCGCTGAGCGTGTTGGACGCACTCACCGAGGCCGGTTACGCCGGAAAATAGCCGGCGAGCAGACATGAATTCGCACTCCCACCGCAGCGGGAGTGCGAATCTGCGTCTGCTCGGCTAGGAGACGGTGACCGACTCGATCACGACCGGCTCGGTGGGGCGGTCGCTGCGATCGACGGCCGTGGTGGCGATCGCGTCGACGACCTTCTGCGACTCCGGGTCGACGACCTCGCCGAAGATGGTGTGCCTGCGGTTCAGGTGCGGTGTCTTGCCGACGGTGATGAAGAACTGCGAGCCGTTGGTGCCCGGGCCCGCGTTCGCCATGGCCAGCAGGTAGGGCTTGTCGAACTGCAGCTCGGGGTGGAACTCGTCGGCGAACTGGTAGCCGGGTCCGCCGCGGCCGGTGCCCGTGGGGTCGCCGCCCTGGATCATGAAGCCGTCGATGACGCGGTGGAAGATGACGCCGTCGTAGAAGGGTCCGGACGTGCTGCCGGACGCGTTCTCGCCGCTGTAGTCCTTGGTGCCCTGAGCCAGCCCGACGAAGTTGGCGACGGTCTTGGGTGCGTGGTTACCGAACAGTGCGATCTTGATGTCGCCGCGGTTGGTGTGCAAAGTCGCGGTCGCTGTCTGAATGGGGCTCGTCACGGGAAGTCAGTGTGCCATCCGCCGATCGGGCGCGCGCACGCCACCCACCGTCGCGGCAATGCACGCCGCGACACCGACGATGATGGCAGGGTGGAGCGCACCGTTGCACGGCCGCAGAGAGGGCAGAGATGAGTTCGAAGACCGATGCGCGTTTGGCCCCGCGTGAGCGCCTGGCCCGGGGCCTGAAGTACTCCGCGGTGGGGCCCGTCGACGTCACCCGGGGCGTGCTCGGCCTCGGCGTCGACTCGGCGCAGTCGACCACGGCGACCCTGCGCCGTCAGTACCGCAAGAGCCGGTTGCGCAGGGAGATCGCCGCCGCGCAGAGCGCGATCGCCGGAGAGCTCGCCGCCGCTCAGGAAGTGGTGGTCAACCTCCCGCAGGTGCTGCAGGACGTGCGCACACCGCCGCAGCGGCGCCGCCGGCCGTTGGTCGTCGCCGCCGTCGCCGCCGCGGTGCTGGCCGGTGGAGCGGTGGCCTTCTCGGTCGTGCGCCGGAACAACAAACCCCAGCCGTCGCCGCTTCCGCCCAGCGTCGAGGTGACGCCACGGCCGTGACGGCTCAGCGCACGTTCCGCGCTCTCGCGAGGGCCGCTTCGGTCCCGAGCTCGCTGCGCGCCTCCGCAGACTCGACGTAGGTCCGCAGGTAGCCGTAGAGGACGCGGGGATCGAGGTCGAACCTGCGGCAGTCCACCTCGATCATCGGTACCGGCGGGAGGCGATCGATTCGCCAGAGTCGTGTCGTGTACCGGCGGTCCCAGTCGGCGTTGGTGTAGCCGATGACGAGGATCGTCGGGTGGCCGTTGAATGCGGGCGTGATGCCCGCGATGGCCGGCCACTCCAATCGTGACTCGAAGCTCCATCCGCGATGGGCGATGCCGCTCGCGGAGAGCGTCACTCCACCACGCCGGATGCGGCCGAAGGCCGCCGCCGCTCCGAACGAGCCGAAGAAGAGCCCGCCCGCCGCCAGCAGAGCGGTCGCGGCGGCAGGCCCGCCATGGCGCTGGCGGACGAACACGTCGACGGCTGCCATGAGACAGAAGGCGGCGCAGCACGTCGTCAACGAGACCAGCAGCGCGAACTGGACTCCCGAGCAACGGATCTCGGTCGCCGGGACGCCACCCCGCTCACTCACCGTCCGCAGCGCCGCGGGGAGCCCGACACGGCGGAACCCGATGGCCGCTCCGAGCGCCGCCACGAGAGCCATCGCGAGTGCGAAGAGTAGGCAGTATCGGGTCGCCACGACGTTCCCGCCGAGCGCGGCCGCGACTGCGGTCGCGCAGGACACCGCCGCGATCGTGAGCGTTCCCGCGATCGCGAGGCGTTCCCGCACGCCGCCTGTCGTGTCCGCCCAGCCGTCGGGCAGGTCTGGACACTCAGGGCTCGGGTGGCTCAAGCCGGCGACTTCTCACCCAGCGCGGCAGCCAGCTCAAGCTCACCGAGCGCGGTGTAGGCACGGACGTACTTGGCGCGCAGCTCGCTCCGCGTGGGTTCGGGGAGCTGCGCCAGGCGGGCGGGATCGGAGTTGTCGGCCAGGTCGGCCAGCTTCACGACGCGGGCCAGCGAGTGGACGTCGATGGCCCGGTAGTAGTCGGCTTCCGGAACGTCGTCACGACGCGTCAGCAGAATCACGCAGTCGACGACGGACTGGGGGATGCCCTCGGCGAGGAGGTCGGCCGCAGTGATGGGGGAGTCCTCGATGACGTCGTGCAGCAGCGCCGCCGCCTTCGCCTCCGCCGTGCCGACACGTCCGGCGACCCGCCGAGGGTGGGCGATGTAGGGCCGACCGAGCTTGTCGACCTGCCCGAGGTGGGCGCGACCGGCGATGTCGTCGGCCTTCGCGATCAGAGCGGCATCGGACAGCACCGAGACAGCCATGCGCCGCACCTCTTCTTGATCACGGTCACACCAGGGGAGTGGAGCCTAGGAGATTCGAACTCCTGACATCTGCCTTGCAAAGGCAGCGCTCTACCAACTGAGCTAAGGCCCCTCGCGGGTTCAGGCCGGGTGGTCGACCGAGTGCCACACCTCGGGTCCGTGACGCGAACGCCACACCACGGTGGCGACGGCCGCGGCTGTCGCCATGGCGATGACCACCACCAGCTTCATCGGTGCCCCTTCCGTGGGCGCCCACCGGCTGTGCCGGCCCCGTGGGCCTAGGAGGACTCGAACCTCCGACCTCTTCGTTATCAGCGAAGCGCTCTAACCACCTGAGCTATAGGCCCGTAATCGCATACGGCCGAGCGGGAAGATTACCGTAATCCAGCCGTCGGCCCCAAATTCAGTCCCGGTCGGCGAGCGTGACCTCGACGCCACCGACGAGGTCGGTGGTCAGGTTGTAGATGAACGCGCCCGCCGTCGCCATGGCCGACAGGATCACGATGTTGACCAGGCCGATCAACGCCGCGCCGCCGAAGATGGTGCTGCTGGACACCAACTCGCCGCCGGTGCTGCCGCTTGCGCTGGTCAGCAGGTCGCCCACGTTGCTGTTGAGCTTGCTCCACACGCCCATGCCGCCGAGCACCAGGTACAGGAACGCCACGGCGATCATCCACACGAAGAACAGCGCCACCGACAGCACCAACGACACCTTCAGCGCGCTCCACGGGTCCACCCGGCGGATCTGCATGGTGGCCCGCACCGGGCCCTTCGGCTTACTGCTGCCCACGTGGACGCGGCTCGTCGGGGCCGACGTCCGCGGCGCCGGTTCGGCGGGCCGGTCCGTGCCGGTGCGCCGCTG
>NZ_JAUMSQ010000333.1:0-8589 GCF_030519285.1 Mycolicibacterium arseniciresistens | reverse complement strand
GCCGCGGCACCACCCCCGCCACCGCCGCCTCCACCACCGCCCCCGCCTGCGCCGCGCACCCATACGGTGGCGCCCGGCGACACCCTGTGGGCGATCTCGGAGCGGTTCTACGGCGACGGCAGCAAGTACCAGCGCATCGCCGACGCCAGCGGCATCGCCAACCCGGATCTCATCCATCCCGGGCAGGTGCTGACCATTCCCTGACCGCACGCCGGGCGCCCTCGGGGGAGGTTGCTCGCTCTCACGACGTACCGGCCACCGTGCCGGTTACGCTTGACCGCCAGCACACCCCGACCGATCGGAGGCCTCCGTGCGCCGACGCTGGTTTCGCGTGGTTGCCGCGGTGGCCGTCGGCCTCGCCGGCGCCGCAACGGCTGTCCCGCCCGCCCAGGCCCAGCCCGGTGTCCTGGTCTATCCCGGCATGGAGATCCACCAGGACGCCAACGTGTGCACCCTGGGCTTCGTCGATCCCCAACTGCGGGTGGCGTTCACCGCGGGGCACTGTCGCGGCAGTGGGCCGGTGTTCGACAGCGGCGGCAACTTCATCGGGACCCAGGCCCTGTACCGCGACAACACACCCGACGGCGCGACCATCGACACCAATCACCAGATCTCCGACTGGGAGGCGATCGGCCTGGCCGTCAACGTCCCGGTCAACAACATCCTGCCCGGCGGCCGCCAACTGGTGACCGACCCGGCCGTGGTGCCGCAGCCCGGTATGCCGATCTGCCACTTCGGGGTGATCACCGGTGAAAGCTGCGGCACCGTCGAGGCGGTCTACAACGGTTGGTTCACCATGGGCAACGGAGTGGTCAGCCAGAAGGGCGACTCCGGGGGACCGGTGTACTCGGTGACGCCGGACGGCCGGGCGGTGATCATCGGGATGTTCAACAGCACCTGGGGGCGGTTCCCTGCAGCGGTGTCATGGCAGGTGGCCAGCCAGCAGGCCCGCGAGGACGTGCTCACCGTCACCGGTGGCACCGCACCGCCGCTGCCCTAGCCGACGAGTTCGAACACCGGGATCGACGGCGCCGCCGCCCGCAGCTGTTCGGCGGTGGAATCCGGTGTCAGACCTGCAGTGTGGCCCTTGACCTCCCAGAACCAGCGATCGAGGTAGCGCTCGAGCAGGTTCGGCTTGTCGCCGTCCGCCACCTCGACGACGCGGACGCGGCGACGGCGCCAGCGCGGGCCGGTTTCCACCTCACCGGCGGCGCGGGCGTTGCGGGCCCACTGCGTGTTTCCGCGTGGTGACACGACGTAGTCGCGGCCCTCGACGGTGAGCAGGTTGATCACCACGGTGCGCAGTTCCCCGGACTTGCGGCCGCGGACGCGCAGCGCCCGGGTGCCTGCGATGCTGACGCCGGCTTCGGCCAGCCAGCGGAACACGTGGTTGACGATTCTGGCGACTCGGTCTGGTGGGTCATAGCGTGCGGTCATTGCGCGGACTCCTTCGACTCGGTGACAAGAGCATTGCTCTCGTTTTCAGAGTGTCATCGGATCCGCGATAAAGCAAGAGCGGTGTTCTCGCTTTGTGTCACACTGGCCACGTGGGCAAACGGCAGGAGTCACGCGACCGCATCGAGGCGCAGATCGTCACGCTCGGGCGCAAGCACCTGGAGACCGAGGGCCCGGCCGGCCTGTCGCTGCGCGCCATCGCCCGCGACCTCGGCATGGTGTCCTCCGCCGTGTACCGCTACGTCGCGAGCCGGGACGAGTTGCTCACCCTGCTGCTGGTCGACGCCTACTCCGAACTCGCCGACACCGTCGATCGGGCACGCGCCGTCCCGGTCGCGTCCTCCCGCGACCGCCTCCTCGGCATGGGCGGCGCAGCCCGGCACTGGGCGGTCGACCAGCCGGCGCGGTGGGCGCTGCTCTACGGCAGTCCGGTGCCCGGCTACCACGCCCCAGCCGAACGCACCGTCCTGCCCGGCACCAGGGTGGTGCAGGCGCTGTTCGACACCGTCGCCGAGGGCGTCGCCGCGGGGGAGGTCCACGTGCCGGAAGGTGTTGTCGGTCAACCACTGTCGTCCGACTTCGACGGACTCCGCGCAGAGTTCGGATTCGACGGCGGCGACATGCTGGTGGTCCGGTGCATCGCGCTGTGGGCGGGACTGGTCGGGGCGATCAACCTCGAGGTGTTCGGTCAGTACGGTTCCGACACGTTCACCCGGCCGGCCCTGTTGTTCGACGCGCTGTTCGGGCTGCTGGTCGACGAGATGACCGGACGAAACTAGAACACGTTCTAGCCACGGGGGGCGACCGGCGATATTCTCGACCCGATGCCCGATCAGACACCTGTCCAGCTCGCGTGGGTCACCGACGACCTCGACGCGACCGAGCGCAGCCTGTCGGCGCTGCTCGGCGCCCGGAACTGGGTGCGGATGCCCGGGGTGCACTTCGGTCCCGACACCTGCACGCACCGCGCGCGGCCGGCGGACTACACCGCGGACATCTCCCTGAGCTATGCGGGCGACCTGCAACTCGAGCTGATCGCCCCCGGCTCCGGTGACAGCGTGTACTCCGAATTCCTCGACCGGTCCGGACCCGGCCTGCACCACGTCTGCGTCGAGGTCGACGACGAGGCCGCGTTCGACGCCGCGGTGGCGGCCGCCGCCGACGGCGGCGCGACCATCGCAGCGCAGGGCGTCATGCCCGGCGGCATGCGCTTCGCCTACGTCTCCGACGAGCGGTCCGGGGTGCCCTACATCGAGATCGCACACATCCCCGACGAGATCCGCCAATTCTTCGACTACGTCCGACAACAACAGCAGTGAAACAGGAGCAGCAGTGACAACCGAGATTCCCCAGACCGTCGATGCCGCGGACGTGCCGGACTGGTCCGACGACGTCGACGTCCTGGTGATCGGCTTCGGCATCGCGGGCGGATGCGCGGCGGTCAGCGCCGCCGCCGCCGGCGCCAGGGTGCTGGTCCTGGAGCGCGCCGCCGCGGCCGGGGGCACCACGTCGATGGCGGGCGGTCACTTCTACCTCGGCGGCGGCACCGCGGTGCAGCAGGCCACCGGCCACGACGACAGCGCCGAGGAGATGTACAAGTACCTCGTCGCGGTGTCGCGCGAGCCCGATCACGACAAGATTCGCGCCTACTGCGAAGGCAGCGTCGAGCACTTCACCTGGCTCGAGGACCTGGGCTTCCAATTCGAGCGCAGCTTCTACCCCGGCAAGGTCGTCGTCCCGCCCGGCACCGAGGGCCTGTCCTACACCGGCAACGAGAAGGTGTGGCCGTTCACCGAGAAGGCCGTGCCCTCCCCGCGGGGCCACTCGGTGCCCGTCCCCGGTGAGCTCGGCGGCGCCGCGATGGTGATCGACCTGTTGCTCAAGCGCGCGGACGAACTCGGCGTCGAGATCCGCTACGAGACCGGGGCGACGAACCTCGTGACGGCCGACGGGGCGGTGGTCGGCGCGACGTGGAAGCACTTCACCGAGACGGGGGCGAGCAAGGCGAAGTCCGTGGTGATCGCCGCGGGCGGCTTCGCGATGAATCCCGACATGGTCGCCGAGCACACTCCGGCGCTGGGCCACAAGCGCAAGACCAAGCACCACGGGCTGGTGGAGCCCTACATCCTGGGCAACCCCAACGACGACGGCCTCGGCATCCGGCTCGGCGTGTCCGCCGGGGGAGTCGCCGAGAATCTCGACCAGCTGTTCATCACCGCCGCCGCCTATCCGCCGGAGATCCTGCTCACCGGCGTCATCGTCAACAAGGACGGTGAGCGGTTCGTCGCCGAGGACTCCTATCACTCGCGCACGTCGGCCTACGTCCTCGAGCAGCCCGAGCAGATCGCCTACCTGATCGTCGACGAGGCGCACATGGAGATGCCTGCGATGCCGCTGATCAAGTTCATCGACGGCTGGGAGACCGTCGAGGAGATGGAGCAGGCGCTCGAGATCCCGGCCGGCCGTCTCGCCGCGACGCTGCAGCGCTACAACGAGAACGCCGCGCGCGGTGAGGATCCCGATTTCCACAAGCACCCCGACTACGTCGCCCCGCAGACCGAAGGACCATGGGCGGCCTTCGACCTGTCGCTCGGCCGGGCGATGTACTCCGGGTTCACCATGGGCGGGCTCGCGGTCTCCATCGACGGCGAGGTGCTGCGCGAGGACGGCTCGCCGGTCGCCGGCCTGTACGCCGCCGGGGCGTGCGCGTCGAACATCGCCCAGGACGGCAAGGGCTACTCCAGCGGCACCCAGCTGGGCGAGGGTTCGTTCTTCGGTAGGCGCGCCGGTGAGCACGCCGCCCGCCACTAGGCCGGGGCGGGGTCCCGCTCGATGTCGTCGATCCGCCACTCGCCCTCGCCGAGCAGCTGCAGTTGCCTGGCGTGGTGCTGTTCGACCGTGCTGCGGTGGCTGACGCTGACGACGATCGTGTCCGGCAGCTCGCGGCGCACCAGCTGGTAGAGCATCAGCTCGAGCCCCTCGTCGAGCGCTGAGGTCGTCTCGTCGAGGAACACCGCCTTCGGGGCGGTCAGCAATATCCGGGCGAACGCGATGCGCTGCTGCTCGCCGGGTGAGAGCACCTTGGCCCAGTCCTGCACCTCGTCGAGGCGGTCGGCCAGATGCGGCAGCGCGACCTGCGCCAGCACCCGCCGCAGGTCCTCGTCGTCGAGCGAGCCCGCCTGGCTGGGGTAGGAGACGACGGTGCGCAGGTCACCCAGTGGCACGTAGGGCAGCTGCGACAGGAACATCGTCGCGTTCTCGTCGTCGGGGCATGCGATCGATCCCGAGGCGAAGGGCCACAGCTGGGCGAGGCTGCGCAGCAGTGTGGTCTTGCCGCTGCCTGACTCGCCGGTGACGACCAGTGTGTCGCCGGGCTCGAGGTGCAGGTCCAGCGGGTTGACCAGCTGCCGACCGTCCGGGGTGCGGACCTCGACGTCGTCGAGCTGCACGGTGCCGTCGCCGCTGTCCGACCGGTCGAGTTCCGGCAGCGCCCGGCCCTCTTCGTTGGCGACCACCAGTCCGTGCAGACGGATGATGGCGGCGCGGTAGCCGGCGAAGTTGTCGTAGGCGTTGCGGAAGAAGGAAAGTCCGGTCAGCAGTTCGCGGAACGCGCCCGCGGTCTGGGTGAGCTGACCCAGGGTGAGCTCACCGTTGTAGAACCGGGAGAACTGCACCAGGTACGGAATGACCTCCTGGCTCTGGGTGATCGCGAAGTTGAAGCCGAGGAAGCCGGCCATCCGGTTCACGTACTTCTTGTAGTTCTCCACGATCGGGACGAACCGCCGTCGCAGACCGCTGCGCTCGGCGAGCTCACCGCGGTAGAACGCGACGGCCTCGGACGCATCGCGCAGCCGCACCAGCGCATAGCGGAAGACAGCGTTGAACTTCTCGTTGTTGAACGACAGCCGGATGATCGGCCGGCCGATCGCGAACGCGACGACGGTGGCGACGACGATGTAGACGATGCCGATCCAGAAGATCGCCCGGGGCAGCTCGTACTGGATCACCGGCAGGGTGATCGGCCCCGACAGGTCCCACAGGATCTTGGTGAACGCGAACATCGACGCGATGGCGGAAACGGCGCCGAACAGCAGGGTGGAGGTCGACGTGTTGCCCGGCGTGTTGGGTTGCGAGTTCACGCCGGTGGTGAAGATGTCGATGTCGGCCTGGATGCGCTGGTCCGGGTTGTCGATGGTGTCGTCGATGAACCGGGAGCGGTAGTAAGCCTTGCCGTCCAGCCAGTCGCCGGTGAGCTGATCGGTCAGCCAGGTGCGCCAGCGCAGCATGAACCGCTGCGCGGCGAACAGGTCGAGCACGATGAACACGATGTTCAGCACGGCGAGGATCGCGAAGATGGTCAGTGACATCCAGAAGCCGTCCGCGCCGGACTGCTTGACCGCCTCGTCGCCCGCACCAACCCCGGCGGCGATCACCTGGAAGCTCGTCATCATGTCGTTGCCCTGGAACGAGAACAGCACCGACAGCCGCACGCTCGCCATGACGAGCAGCAGCAGGCCCGCCAGCCAGGCCCACACGATGACGCTGTCCGGCCCGGTGAAGTAGCCGCTGGTGACGCGCCAGAACTGCCGGCCCCAGGTGGTGGTCTTGGCGATCAGCACCAGGATGACCAGAGTGGCCACCGCGGCGTACAGCCAGCCCCTGGCGATCCATTCCAGCGACTCCAGCAGCTCACTGCTCCAGTCGAGGCTGGGCACGAACATTCCGTCCATCCGGGCAAGGTACCGCGAGCGGCTGTGCGGAGTGGTCCCGGACGCGTCAACCCGGCGTGGCGGGGCCCAGGTGCCAGCGGCCGTCACCGACCAGCTGCAGCCTCCGGCGGTGCATCTGCGCGACGGTGGTGCGGTGGCTGACGCTGACCAGGATCGCCTCGGGTAGCTCCGCGCGCAGCAAGTCGTAGAGCATCAGTTCCAGACCCTCGTCCATTGCCGCGGTCGACTCGTCGAGGAACACCACGCGTGGCCGGGTCAGCAGCACCCGGGCGAAGGCGACGCGCTGCTGCTCTCCCGGGGAGAGCACCTTGGACCAGTCGCGCACCTCGTTGAGGCGGATGACGAGGTGGGACAGCGCGACCCGCAGCAGCGCGGACTGGATCTCGCGGTCGTCGGCGACGTCGGTCGGGTACGACGCGACCGCCCGCAGGTCGCCGAGGGGGAGGTAGGGCAGCTGGGGGAGGAACATCGCCCCGTCGCGGCCGCCCGGCAGCTCGACCGTTCCCGACGCGAACGGCCACATCCCCGCCAGGCTCTGCAGCAGCACCGTCTTCCCGATGCCGGACGGCCCGCTGATCACCAACGAGTCGCCGGGGGCCAGCTGCAGCGACAGGTCGCGGATCAGCGCCGTCCCCTCCGGGGTGCGCACCTCGACCTCGTCGACCGCGAGCGTGCCGTCACCGGTGGCGGCCACCTCCACCCGCCCGCCTGCCGCGGCGATGCGGTTCTCCCGCGCCAGTCCGTCGAGCCGGATGGTGGCCGCGCGGTAACTGGCGAAATTGTCATAGGCATTGCGGAAGAACGACAGCGAGTCGTGGATGGCGCCGAACGCCTGGGCCGACTGGATCACCTCGCCGAAGGTGATCTGCTGTGCGAACAACCGTTGCGCCTGAACGATGTAGGGCAGCGGGTTGATCGCCTGGCTGGCCGAGGTGTTCCAGCCGATGAACAGCATCATCCGGTTGAGCCAGTGCCGGTAGTTGTCCATCACCGCCGACAGCCGTCCGTCGAGCAGTCGCCGTTCGACGTGCTCCCCGCGGTACATGCCCACCGCCGCGCCGGCGTCACGCATCCGCACGAGCGCGTAGCGGAAGCTGGCGTTGCGCAGTTCGTTGACGTAGCTGTACCGGATCATCGGCCGGCCGATGACGAACGCGACCACCGTCGCCGCCAGCACGTACGCCAGCACGATCCAGAACAGCGCCCTCGGCACGGTGACGCCGAGCCAGCTCAGCGGCCCGGACAGTTCCCACAGGATGATTCCGAAGAACAGCGCCGACAGCACCGCCTCCACCGCACCGAAGACCAGCACGTGGCTCGAGGTGTAGGCCGGATTGTTCGGCTCGGCGCCCGCGCCGGTGGTGAAGATGTCGATGTCGGCCTGGATGCGCTGATCTGGATTGTCCACCGGTTGGCGCCCGAACTGCATTCGGAAATAGGCGTTTCCATTGAGCCAGCGGTGAATGAAGCGGCGGCTCAGCCAGATTCGCCACCGCATGATGAACCGTTGCGTCACGTAGAGATCGGCGAGCAGCCGGATGACGTAGCAGACCGCCAGCACCGCGAACACCAGCATCGTCGACCAGAAACCCTGCACGCCCGTGGCGCCCGCGCCTGCTCCCGAACCGGTCTGGAAGGCCACCTGCAGTGCGGTGAACAGGTCCCTGGCGTAGTAGGTGAGCAGGATGCTGATGCGGACGGACACGATCGTCAGCAGCAGCAGCACGGCCAGCAGCCCCCACGCCGGAAGACTCTGCCTGCCGGTGAAGTACCGCCCGGTGATACGGACGAACTGACGCCCCCAGGCTGTGGTCCGTCCGATCACGGCGGCCACCACGACCAGCACCGCCACGGTGACCAGGAAGACGGCCAGCACCCACACGGCCGAGTGGACGGGCTCGACGCTCCAGTCGATCGACGGGCTGAACGTCGCGGTGTCCATCCGGCGGTACCTCCCTCGGCCGCAGGCCGGTCAGCGCGAAGCTACCGCAGACCGGCGCCGGTAACGGGGAGGTGGTGCACCGTCAGCCGAAGGTGTTGCCCAGGTACGCCAGCAGCGCGCGGGCGTCGATGCCGTGGCAGGCGTAGCCCAGATAGCCGTCCGGGCGCACGACGAACACCGAAGTCCCTGCGGTGGAATAGCTGCGCGCGAAATCGCCGTCGTCATCGCGCAGCAACGGCAGCACGGTGGCGTCGACGTCGGCGGTGGGCGCCGCCACGACGTACACGTCCAGCCGGCCGTGGGCGGCCCGCACCGCGGCGTCGGCGACCGCCTCGAACGCCGCCACCTCATCGCCACCGGCGTCGCCGTCTGCGTAGCAGAGCAGGGTGTGGTCGGCGCCGAAGAGTGTGAACAGGCGCACCGGGCCTGCGACCACCGCGCGCCGAAGGCGGGCCGCGTCCG